>NZ_VRZC01000005.1 GCF_016743215.1 Geminocystis sp. GBBB08 | reverse complement strand
TTTAGAAAAGTATTATCGGTAGTTATCTGTTAATTAAGGCAAAAATCAGCTAAATTAGAAAAAAGTGCATAATTACAGAAAAATCATGGCATCTTCTTCCATTGCAGTTAGAGAATTACCTTTATTCCCCCTTCCCGAAGTCGTATTATTTCCGGGGCGCCCTTTACCGTTGCATATCTTTGAATTTCGTTATCGTATGATGATGAATACCATTTTAGAATACGATCGTCGTTTTGGAGTATTAATGATTGATCCGAGTAATGGGGAAATTGCGAAGATGGGTTGTTGTGCAGAAATCATCCATTTTGAGCGTTTACCTGATGATCGCATGAAAGTGTTAACCTTAGGGCAACAGAGATTTCGAGTATTGGAATATGTCAGAGAAAAACCTTATCGGGTTGGTTTAGTAGAGTGGTTTGAAGATAATTCCACTCAACATAATTTACGAGAAAAAGCGAAAGAAGCAACAACTTTATTGCACGATGTAGTTAAATTATCCGCTAAATTGACAGATCAAAAAATTGAATTACCAGAAAATTTACCTACCTTACCTAGAGAATTGTCTTATTGGATAGCTAGTAATCTTTATGGAGTAGCAATCGAACAACAAGCGTTATTAGAAATGCAGGATACTGGAGAGCGTTTACAAAGAGAAATTGATATTTTGACAACTACAAGAGGTAATTTAGCGGCTCGTACGGCTTTAAAAGATGCTTTTAAGTAAACTACCCAGCATCAAAATCAAAGATTTATGGTGTGGGCTTCATCATTCACAGGTTTATGTTTCTACATTTAGTTAAATCTCAGCTAAGTCTAATATTTGTGGTATTAAATCTTCTTTTTTTATAGCCATCAAATGTACTCCTTGACAAATACTTTTAGCTAATTTTACTTGCTCGGCAGCGATTTTTACCCCTTCTTCTAAGGGTTTTTCAGCTTTTTCTAGTCTTTTAATTATCGTTTCTGGGATCTGAACTCCCGGCACATTTTTATTAATAAATATAGCATTTTTTGCACTTTTTAATAAAAATATTCCCGCTAAAATTGGTCGATCACAATTTATCGCAATTTGATTCATAAATAGATCTAATTTATCAAAATCTGTGATTAATTGACTTTGAAAAAACTTTGCCCCAGCCATTAATTTTGCTTCAAAACGGCGTTGTAATCCAGACCAACTATTAGATTGAGGATCAACTGCAGCTCCTGCAAATAAGTCTAAATTGCCGTCAACTAAAGGTTTATTATGAAGATCAAAACCTTGATTTAATTGTCTAATTAACTTTAATAATCGCACCGATTCCAACTCAAAAACTGCCTTAGATTTGGGATGATCTCCTGCTTTTAAAGGATCACCTGTTAAGGCTAAAATGTTTCTAATTCCTAAACTATAAGCTCCCATTAAATCTGCTTGTAAGGCGATCGCATTTCTATCTCTACCAGTTACTTGACAAATTGGCTCAATTCGTTTCTGAGATAATAAGGCACAAGCGGCAATAGAGGACATTCTTAATACTGCTCGACTACCATCTGTAATATTAACACCATGAACACGATTTTTCAACAATTCTGCCACTTCTAACATTCGCTGAGGATTGCCACCTTTAGGCGGTGTAATTTCAGCCGTAATCAAAAACTCTTTATTGGCGATCGCTGCTTGAAATTTATTAGTCATATATATTAAGTAATAAGTAAGAGGAAAAGAAAAGGAGACTAAGATAAGAGAGGGAAAATATTTGCTTTCAACTTTCCTATCTTTGAAGGGAGTTAATTTTTAATAGTTAAATATCCCAAAGCATCTTTTACCCTTTTTAAAGTTATACTGGCAACACTTTCGGCTTTTTCTTTACCCTCTTTTAACACAGAATCTAAATAACTTTTCTCTGTCATGATTTCTTGGTATTTAGCCTGAATGGGAGTTAAAGCAGTAATAGTCGCTTCCGTTAGCAACGGTTTAAATTTACCCCAACCCATATCACTACATTCTGTGGTTACTTCTTCTTGACTTTTACCAGTAAAAATGCCGTATAATCCTAATAAATTATTACACTCTGGGCGATCGTCAGCAAAATTTAAACCCATAATAGGATCAGTTTTACATTTTTTAATTTTTTTCCGAATATCATCAGGAGTATCCAATAAATTGATTCTACTTAATTCCGAGGGATCAGATTTAGACATTTTTTTGCTACCGTCGCTAAGACTCATTATTCTCGCACCTTCTTTTCTGATTAAAGGCTCTGGTATTTTAAAGATAGGATTTTTTTCGTTACCATATTTATGATTAACTGCTATAGCAATATTACGGGTTAACTCTAAATGCTGTTTTTGATCTTCTCCTACAGGTACTTGATCAGCATCATATAATAATATATCCGCCGCCATCAAAACAGGATAGTCTAATAAACCAACACTGACATTGTCTCCTTGTTTAATGGCTTTTTCTTTAAATTGGATCATTCGTTCTAACCAATTAAGGGGAGTTACACAGTTTAACAACCATGCTAATTCACTATGGGCGCTAACGTGAGATTGTACAAAAATAGTAGAATAGTTTAAGTCAATACCACAAGCCAAATATAAAGCGGCAATGGTGTAGGTATCTTGAGCTAAAGTAGCAGGATTATGAGGTACAGTGATAGCGTGTAAATCAACGACACAGAAAAAATTATCATAGTTATATTGTAACTCTACCCAGTTGCGAATTGCCCCTAAATAATTGCCGATATGTAAATTTCCTGTCGGTTGTACTCCTGATAAAACACGCTTTTTGGTCATTATTTTTGGTTAAAAATTCAGTTAACTTTATTGAATAGATGAATATAACATCAAATTCTCATACACTCATGGCTTTATCAAAATCTTTGCTGTGATCAAGTTTGTTGCATTTGATAATTTCAAACACAAACATGATGAGTGCTATAATTCTCAGGACAAATTATAACATTTAAGTTGCAGATTATTTATCTTTCCAACACATTTTCTTATCCCTATCACCTCATCACTTCATCACACTATACTCATAAACTAAATTAAAAAAATCTCTTACTGTGGGAATTTCTAAACGATCTTTTGTGGTAATCAAAACAACTTCTCTGGTTAATTCATGATTAAAAGAATTATTGGAAGGCATAGTAATGGGAATAATAGCTAAAGTGGAATCTAACTTTGACTCTTGCAATGCTAATTCAGGTAATAAAGCAATTAAATTTCCTTGACGAATCACTCCCCGAAAGGCATCCAAAGTATTTAACTCCATCGCAACTTCTAACTCAAATCCGTAAAGAGCGAATATATCTTGAACTATACGTTGCATACCATAACCATCTTTAAAAATCACTTGAGAATACTTGGCTAATTCTGCAATAGTAACGCTTTTAGCTGTAGCTAACGGATGACTACTCGATACTAATACTTTAATTGGTTCATGATATAAATGTTTAACTACCATATCTGAACTAGAGGTTAAATACTTATTATTCATGACTAAAGCTATATCTACCAAACCATCCCTTAAAACTTTTAAAGCTCGATCGCTACCTAAAGCAGTCACTCGTAGTTGTACTTGGGGATGATTTTGGCAAAAATCTTGTAAAATAGGAGGTAAATAATATGCACATACAGAATGAATTGCTGCTACACACAACTCTGGTTGCTCACCGCCAAGTAATTCTTGAATTTTTTCCTCAACTTTTTCCCATTCCTGACAAATACGCCTAGCATGGGGTAATAATTTTTCTCCGCTAACGGTTAATTTTGCTACTGCTTGACGATGAAATAAAGCTGTTTTTAAATGAGTTTCTAAACCTTGAACTTGACGGCTAATAGTTGATTGTGTCACTCCACAAAGCTTTGCTGCTTGTCCAAAACTACCTGTTTCACTTACCGCTAGAAAAGCCTTGATTTGTTCAATTCTCATAAATATATAATCAATTTTGCCTATGATTGATTCTGCATAAGCTATTAGACTATAGAAATCTTTAAAACTGATTCTGTAACTATTCATACCAATTAACGAAATAGTTATCTCAGAGAAAAATTAAAATAGGGTTAAAATTGTGCGATAAACTTTTTCTCCTTTATTTATAGTAGCGATTTCTCTTTCTGTCATAATTTCTAAGGGATTTTCTGAGAGCCAAATTTCTGATTTTAAAGGTTTAAATTGCTGATTATCTAAAAAACGAGAACACATTTCTTCGGCGACTTCTTTTATATCTGACTGTAAAAATATTTGACCTTTTTTACTTAAAAATTGTGCCAAAATTGCAACTATTTCTGATTGTACAACTCTTCTTTTTTGATGTTTTTTCTTAAACCAAGGATCAGGAAATTGTATCGTTACTAATTCTAAACTATTAGGCGGTAAAGAGGCTAATAATTCTTTGAAAAAATGATTAATATTTCCAGATAAATAAAAAAGATTAGTTAAATTATATTCATCTTTAATTTGATTGGCTTCCTTGACTAATGCTTCTCTTATTTCTATGCCTAAATAATTTCTGTGGGGATTTTTTTGCGCCATTTGTAACAAAAAACGCCCCCTAGCACAACCTAAATCAAGGTGAAAGGGTGCGGATAAATTAGAATATACTTGACTCCAATCTGGTATGGAGATTGATTGTTGATACTTGTTACTTAATGGATTGACGTGTTGACGCACTCTGACTCTAGCCAATGTATTTTTTCTCCTATTTTTAGGATTCTAATTTAAAGTTAATTTTGAATGATAACTATTTTTGATTTAACTCCTATCGGAGACAAATCTTTACAGTCTTAGTTTTCGACTTGAAATAAATAATATCATTGCTAGTATAATTTTATCTTTGCTTATAGGTTAATTTAAACTATGAATGTACGTTTTGCGATCGCCAGTGATTTACATATAGCTTTACCGGAAACCATTGATTTTAATGCTAATCGTTTTCATTTAACTCAATTGAGCATACCAGCCTTAGAAGTAGTTTTACAACATTTAAGCACCCTTAACCTTGATTTTCTTTTATTACCAGGGGATTTAACCCAAGACGGAGAAAAAGTTAATCATCGTTGGTTACAAAAAAAATTAGCCACTTTACCTTACCCCGTATATGTGATTCCGGGTAATCATGATGTTCCTAGTTTAACAGGAAATGATACAACCATTGCCTTTACAGATTTTCCCCATTATTATCAACAGTTTGGCTATGAAAATACCAATAAATTAGACTATACTTGTGAAATTGCAAAAGGCTTACAATTAGTCGCCCTCAATTCCAATCAATTTAATGCCCAAGGAAAACAATTAGGTTGCTTAAGAGAAAATCAATTAATTTGGTTAGAAGAAACTCTTTCTCATCTTCAGGATAAGTTAATCTTCTTGATGATTCATCATAATGTAATTGAACACTTACCTCAACAATCTGATCATGTTTTAGGGCAGAGATATATGTTAGATAATGCTTCAGATTTATTAACAATACTAGAAAAATATCAAGTAAAATTTATTTTTACAGGACATTTACATATACAAGACATCGCCAATTTTAATAACATTTATGAAATTACGACAGGTTCATTAATTACTTATCCTCATCCTTATCGCATCTTAGAATTAAAGGATAATCAATTAATCATCGAGTCTCATCGTATCACCCAATTACCAGAAATGGAAAACTTAGCAGATTTTTCTCAAAAATGGACTTGCGATCGCTCATTTCCCTTTATGATAACTATATTAACGTCTCCTCCTTTAAACTTACCCTTGACAGAAGCGAAAAAATATGCACCGTTATTAAGAAATTTTTGGGCAGATATTGCCCATGGAGATAAACTATTTAACTTTCCCCAATTACCTGCGGATATTAACCAATATTTTCAGCAATTTGGTGCTATTGATAGTGATGGAAAACCACAATTAATCGATAACAATACTAAAATAAACTTATCTTAATCAAAACTTTTATCTCAAAGTTATTCATTGAGATTAGGCAAAATAGAGATAATTATTAGTCTAGTCGTAAGTGTTAGGTATCAGGTATTAGCTAATAGTTAATTGTGGAATATATACCTATCTTGATGGCTAATTTCTAATTTTGTAAATCTAAAAAAAATATTAAGGGAAAAATCCATTCAATCTTTAGAAAAGATTACAGTTTCACCAAAATTAAACAAATAAAGACATCATAGTAATAGGTAACTATTAAGGTAGAAAAAATTATCAGTAAAGTACATAAATGACAGCAAACTCTGAAATTCTCTTAAATCTTAAAAATTTTAAATTTTTTATTCTCAATTCTCAATTATACATTCTGTATTGTATCTAGCTATCTTTTGAACTTTCTAATTAATGTTTATATCCAGTCAATCCCTTATTAGTAGAATTATTCCTCATCAAATGTTTACTAAAATCAGTCATCTATGGCAAGATTTAGTAAATAAAAATGATTATAAAGGAATATATCTTAATGAGGATAATTTAATTTCCTCTGATAACACACCAAAACAAAAATTTCACAGTTTTCAATTATTTGTGTCAGATAAAATAAAGGCTTTATTATTAGTTGAAAAGCAGATTAACGAAATATATTATCAAATAACCATTACTTTTGATCGTCAAGAAATCATCGATTTTTTAGAATTAACTAAACCACAAATAATTCTCCCCTCAGAAGAATTTAAAAAATTAACAAGAATCTTATGTCAATATCAAAATGAAGATTTTTCTAATCAATATTTTATTATTGCCTTACTCAAAATTCTTACAGAACCTTTATGCTTTCAAGAAGGTTATTTAAACGATTATTTTGAAAATCAATCCATAGAAATTATTTTAAAAAATAGAATTCAACAGGAGAAAATTTTACATCAAGTAACACAAAAAATTCAGCAAGATTTAGATTTATTAATTATTGTCAAAATGACTATAGAACAGGTACAAAAATTATTACAAATTGATCGTCTTTTAGTCTATCAAATAAAAGTACCAATCAAAGAGAAATTTTCAGCAGAAACCAAGTTTATTGATACTGTAACCTATGAAGCAAAAGCATCAAATCTAATTCCTTCTGTATTAAATTTTCAAGAAGAAACTTGTTTTAATACCATTAGAAACTGTGAAGAAAAATATCTGAAGGGATTTCATTTAGCAGTAGAAGATATTGATAATTCTAATATCAATAAATGTCTGAAAGAATCAATGGAAAAATTAAAGGTAAAAGCTAAAATAGTTATCCCAATTATTGTTCAAAATAAACTCTGGGGTTTATTAATTGCTCATCAATGTTTTACCTCCAGAAAATGGAAAAGTAGTGAAGTTAATTTTCTCAAAAATATTGCTGAATATTTAGCTGTAGCTATCTATCAATATAACTCTTCTCATAAACTAGAAGAACAAAAAAAATTACTAGAACAACAAATAGAAAAAAAAGCAAAGCAGTTACAAGATGCTTTAATTGCCGCTCAAATTGCTAATCAATCTAAAACAGAATTTTTGGGAAGTATTAGCCATGAATTAAGAACTCCTTTAACCTGTGTTATTGGTTTATCTGGAACTTTATTACATTGGTCAAATAACACTAATAATAACTTATCCAATGACCAAGAAGTAAGATATTTAAAAATTATACAAGATAGTGGTAAAAAGTTATTAAAATTAATTAATAATATTTTAGATTTTGCCGATATTGAAGCTGGTAAATCACTACTTTATATTGAAAAAATATCGATAGAAAATCTTAGTAAAATGATTTATTTAGCGGGGTTAGAAATTGCTCGTCATCAAGGCATTACCATAAGGCTAGATAATCTAACAACTCCCGACTTAGTTTTATTTTATGCTGACGAAGAAAGACTATATCAAATATTATTAAATCTGGTAGATAATGCTATTAAATTTACGCCATCAGGTGGAGAAGTAATTATTAGATTAATGAGAAATAAAAATCAAGCAATTTTTCAAGTAGAAGATACTGGAATTGGGATTGACGAAAAACAAATTCCTCTTTTATTTACCAAATTTCAACAACTAGAAAATTATCGAACTCGTACTCATTCTGGCACCGGATTAGGATTAGCATTAACAAAACATTTAGTAGAATTGCATGGAGGTTTAATTGAAGTAAAATCTACGGTGGGAAAAGGTTCTACTTTTACAGTAATTTTACCAAATTCTAAAGAACCAATCAATTTCATACCCAAAATAAATGAAAAAGAAATAGTAGAAATAAAAGTAAATAAAACTATTGTAATTATTTCCCATGATGATGAAATTGGTACTTTTTTATGTGAATTATTAACTGCTGCAGATTATCAAGTTATTTGGTTAGTAGATTTGAATGAGGCTATTAATAGAATAAAATTAATTAATCCAGCTATCGTCATTTTAGAACAAAATCAGCAAATTTCTTTAAACATTTCCCATGCCCTTAAAACCGATAGTGATAATAATTTACATTTAATCGTTATTCGAGAAGAAATAAATGGCAATGATTGGGAAAATTTATCTCATTCTGGTATTGATGAGTATTTATTAAAACCATTACAACCAAGAATTTTACTTAAAGCAATAGCAAGAATAATTAACAATTAGGGTTTGCTTAAAAAGTCTATCAATCAATTAGGGAGACTCTTATGACTCTTAAGACTAGGAGAAATACTGAAAAATCAAGGTTTTGATGTTGTTAACATACCTTTTAAGTGTATTTATAATCAATAAAAATAAGGTCAAAAGTGTTAAGTTTGTTAGTAAACAAGGGGTTTAAACCCTTTCCTAAAATTGAGCACTTTTTTGTTAATGTAGTATGTCTAAATCTCTAGTTTTAATAGCTTTTTGATTCCCAAACGTTTACCTCTTCTCTACCTCCCATAGTTAACTTAGATGCGTATGGAGTTTATCAATATCAATGAATCAATTAGAAATTATTAATACCCTATTAAAATTTATTGATAATAATCAATTATCATCATCACAGTTAAAACTCTTACAAGATGATGACGGTAATCATCAATATCCTTTTAAGTCTCAAAATAATCATAAATTTTTACAACAAAAACTTGACATTTTACCTTTGGTTTACCCCAAATTGAACTTATTATTCCATGGGCTAACTTTGACGAATGATTACAACAATATCAATAACATTTGGTATTTTTGGCTTCCTTTAGCTTTAGAATTGGCAGACAAAAAAAAGCAACAAAATCATCCTTTAACTGTAGGTATTTTAGGCGGACAAGGTACAGGAAAAACAACTTTAACCAAAATATTATCTGTGTTATGGCAATCTCTAAATCTATTTAGCATTGGCATTTCTCTTGACGATTTCTATAAAACCTACCAAGAAAGACAAAAATTACTCACCTTTGATTCTCGTTTAATTTGGCGAGGTCCTCCTGGTACTCATGATGTAGAATTAGGTATCAAGGTTTTAGAGCAACTTCATCAAGCAAATTATCCTGTTGATATTCCTCGTTTTGATAAATCTCTTTATAATGGTTCAGGCGATCGCATAATACCAGAAAAAGTAACCAAAGCGGATATTATCATTTTTGAAGGTTGGTTTCTGGGAGTGCAACCGGTGTCGGAAAAAGCCTTTATCAATGCGCCTTATCCCATTGTGACGGTGGAAGACAAAAAATTTGCCCTTGACTGTAACGAAAGATTAAAAGAGTATCTACCCCTATGGCAAAAACTAGACTATCTAATGATATTTAATCCTGAAAATTATCAATTTAGTTTACAGTGGCGAAAAAAAGCCGAGCATAAAATGATAAATCAGGGTAAAACAGGTATGAGTGATGAAGAAATTAAAAAATTTGTCCATTATTTTTGGAAAGCCTTACATCCACAAATTTATATTAAACCTCTTCTCAAAAATCACAACTTAACAGACTTAGTGGTTAATCTTAATCATAATCATTTGATTACCAAAATAGATCGCCTTAGATAAACTCTGAGAATCCGTTAAGGTAAAATTGGCAAGGTAATTTCCACTATAGCTTTTAGTTTAACATGAATAGGTGCATCACTCCAAGTACCCACAGGACGATTAAAAGGATTAGCAAAACCATTTAAAACTCCGTAGTCTTCCCCTCCTTGCTTTGGATTGTCATTCGGCTCATCTTTTGCCCAATTATAGTAATCTGATTTTTCCCCACTAACCCAAATAAATTCTCCTTCATTTTCTTGATCATTCAGGCCAATCCAAAGAAAATTAGTGTCAGATTTTACGAAAGTATCCACTAACCATTGATTCTCTTTTTCATCATTAATAGTAACTAAATTACCACCCATTTTTTTTGCTAAATTTTGAGCATCTTGCCACGACATTTCAGGAGTTAAAACGTATTGATGTTGATTTTTTCGGTTAGTTATTTTAATCATATCTTCACAAAAACCACTATTTTTATAACTCAAGGAGAGAAAAGTTGTTAGAAAGCCCAGTAAAATTTTTTGAGGAAAATGATTTTTATTGATCATAATTTTAAATTTCTAATTTTTATCTTTTATCTGTTTGAATTGTTTTATTTTCATTTTTAATTTTCGTAAATCTTTCATTACTTGTTGTGCATTTTCGTAGCGATCGCCAAAGTGATAACGAGTCATTTTGTGAATTATTTTAGCAGTAATCAGACTAACATATTTTTCACTATCCCAAATAATGTCACCAGTTTTTGAATCTTTAGGTAATTTGGTAGGTAAAATACCTGTTAAACAATGAATAGCAACCATTCCTGTAGCGTAAATATCACTAGCCATAACGGGTTGCCCCGCTAATTGCTCAGGAGCGGCATATACTTCATTCCCAATAATTACAGTCTTTTGTTGAGTTGTCGGATTACGAGAAATTTGTTTAACAGCCCCAAAATCGATTAAAACTAGAGAATTATCGGATTGACGACGAATAATATTATCAAGTTTAATATCCCGATGAATCAAGTTATAATCTTGGATAAACATTAAAATATTCATCATTTCCTCAAGGAAAGTTAAAATTTCTTTTTCGCTATATCTCTTTTTTTCCCTTAATTCTGTTATCAGAGTTTTACCTTCAATATATTCTTGAATTAAGAAAAACTCGTCATTTTCTTCAATATAAGCCAGAAGATGGGGTATTTGCTCATGTTTACCCACTGTTTCTAAAATTTTTGCTTCAGTTTTAAATAATCGTTGTACAATAGCTAAAAATTTCGGTTCTCTCGAAGAAGGAGTTAAACGCTTAACTACACAATAAGGCTTTCCTGGACGTTGTAAATCTCTTGATAAATAAGTACTACCAAAAGTTCCTTTTCCTAACGCCTTAACTATTTCATAACGATTGACAAGAATTGAACCTTTTTCATAATTGATTGTAGAAGGATTATTTATTTGAGATTGTGTTTCTAAAAGCATTTTTAACATGGCAATGGATTTTTCTTGCTCTGCTACTTGCTTTTGAATGCTTAATTGCTCTTGTTTTCCCTGATAAGCGTTATAACCTAATACAAAAACTGCACCCCCTACAAAGGCAACTATCGGGGTAATAATAGGAATCCATCCTCCCCAAAAAAAGAAAATTATCCCACTACCCAAAATAATGACTATAGCAATAATTTGTGCTGTCACCATGATGAAAGGGCGAGAGATAAAAATAACAGAAACACCCCCTAATAAGCCCCAAAAATAAATCCAAGCAATTTCTTGCCCTTCACTCCAATTCCAAATTAATCTTTCCCCGTCTATAGCAGAAGAAAGAATTTGACTTACCATCTGGGCGTGTAGAGTTACTCCCGGCATTAAAGTAACATCTTCAGTTTGATAACTAAAAGGGGTGGAAAAAACATCTTTTAAACTAGGGGCAGAAACACCTAATAAAATAACTTTATCTTTAATTAATTCAGGGCTAACTTTTCCTTGTAAAACTTCATTTAAAGTAACTGTGGGGGTAGGATTATTTCCTCGTCGATAATCTAGCATAATTTGATAACCACTAGCATCGATATTTTGATATGCCCCCATATTTTTTTCAATGGGTTTGAGGGTAGTTTTACCTAATTTTAACCAACCATCTTCATTAATTTCTGGTTCAATACCTTCACGGATGAGATAATTTAAACTTAGCTGTAATCCTAAAGAATAAGAAGTTGGGCATCTAGTTTCTTGTGATTCAACATAAAACAAATTTCGACGTACAACACCATCTTTATCGATAACAATATCAGCAAAACCTACTAAATCAATAGGTAAACTTGGAGGTGGGGCAACGGCTGGTTGATTTGTTGATTCTAGTTTACAGACTACCGAAATGCGATCACTATCTGTAAAAAGACGAGCTAATTTGTCTGAACCCGGAGCTACAGGTAAATCACGATATAAGTCAATACCTATCCCACGAGGATTATTTTCAAGGAGAATAGTTAATGCTTTTGCTAAAGTTGCATCAGCAAGAGGCCATTTTCCTTCAGTTTGAATATCATCTTCTGTAATTAAAACTGTCAATAAACGGGAATCAGGAGGTGCATTAGCATTTAATTTGACTAACCAATCATAAGCACCTAAATCAAAAGATTCAAACCAACCTAATTGTTTAAATGTGACAGTTAAAGTACTAGCAATAACTGAAGCCACAACAATGGAAAAACTACTTTTTCGCCACGAAGAGTTATTTAACCATTGAAAAAAAGATTTAAACATTAGTATATTTATGTTTGTAGTAAATTTTAAAGCCCTTTATTATCTCCAAAATATGCAATAATTCTCTTAATTAATGATAACCACTTCAGACAAAATATCACTATCGGCAACATTATTTAAGCCAACAGATTTTAACAATTCCGTCCATTCTACCTGAATATCCTTATCTTCAGGATTTTCTAAGCGTAATATAGCTAGTTGCTCTAAGGTATCATACCAAATTCCCGCTTCCGCTAAAACGTTTAAATTTGCCCAAGTTTCTTTTGTCGAGACATCTTCTTTTAAAGATACTTTTTCCAACCAACCAAAAGTTCTATATTTTGAAGCTACGATTGGATTATTGTCTTTAAAATTAAGTTTTACTTCCCATTTATACAGTTTGTTGGTTTCCAAATTAAGAGTTTTTGGTAATTTAATTCTCAAAATTCCTGTTTTTTCAGGTAATTTAAACTCACTACTGTATAATTCTTTCCCACTTTCATTGCTAATTTTGACACTGCCACTAATAGCCTCATTTTTAGAAATATAAACAAAAATAGTGGGAGATTCACTGTTGGTTAAAGCTATTTTTTCTGACGGAATAATTGCAACAACAGGTTTGGTTAGGGATCTTGTAGCACCGCCAATTCTCGCATTTGGTACTCCTCGATCTGGTAATTTGAACTTTAAGCGAGGTTTTTGATTTTGAGCAATAATCGGGGAAGTTAATTTATTTTCAGGGTAATTAAGATCATCGGCTTTAACTTGTTGACCGAAAGAGAATATAAAATAAATGGAAACTAAACAAACAATAGAAGGAGATAGTATTAATTTTAACATTGGTTTTCTCTTTAATTTTTTTCTTGTTATAGTAAACCGAATAGACTTGAATTGACATTTTTTAATAAAAGTTATGTCAGCATATTTCTATTTGTTTGAATTTTCCACTTCTTTAATAATTTTATCTGTTTTTTTGTTATTGTATTTGTCGTTTTTGATTATATCTTTATTAAATGATCCCACTAAAATTCCATTAATTGTGTTACGAGTATTGGCACTTAAATCACTTAACGGAGATGGTAAAAAGCGATCGCCACAGGCTATAAAAATGATTATATAAATAGGAGATAATTTTATTAGCATAGAACCTATTTTTCCCATTAAGCCCGTAAAACCATTGAAAACTTTAATATTCAAAATCATGATCTTCCACCCTAATTATTTTGCTTATTTTGATTTACTTCTATTGTTTAATTTAACAAAAAAATCAAGATTTCATCTGTAGTTGAGTCACATAATTTTTAAATCTATATAAATCAGCTTGAATAGTCGATTCGACAATTTGGCCTAAAAATAAATTATCCATTAATTGACCTAATATACCCGGTATTGCATAGGCGATTGTTAATTTTACTATACTACTTTGATGGCGATCATAAAAACGTACAGCCCCACGATTGGGTAAACCATCCACCGATTCCCATTGAATAATTTGATGTTTTTCTAATTTAAGGATGCGAGATAACCAAGTAAATTCAAAACCACCACTAGCCAACTTCCAACGGGACAAATCTGGATCAGCTGCTAAAATTTTCACAGAATCAATCCATTTCATCCAACGAGGCATTTGTTCTAAATCTGACCATAAATTCCAGACCAAGTCTATAGGGGCATCGACTTCTACTTGTACACTATGTTCTAACCATTTACTCATTAGAGAATCTTTTAACTCGAATTTTAAGATTATCTGATCATAACAATTAACAATTATGAATTAGCAACTATATATAAAGAAAAAACTATAGCTGAGAAAAATGTAAATAATTGTAAAGTTAGTTAAGATAATAACTAGAATATTAAAATAACTAAAAAAATATCAAAATGTATCCATCTCAGCCCACAGAAAAACAACTTTTAAAACAAGTACTAGAGCCTTTATTACAAGACTTTGAATATTGGTTTTCTCGATCCCATTCTTTGTTAGAATCAGAAAGGATGTCTTTTTTATCCCTAGAGGAACAAACAAATTTACTAGAAAAAATTGAAGAAGCTCATCAGGAAGTTAAAACAGCCATTATGCTTTTTAATGTCACCGATGGTCAAGCAGGAATTGATACTAACCTAGTAATGTATTGGCATCAATTAGTCTCTCAATGTTGGGCTATCACTCGACAATGGCGCATAATTAATGAACAATTAACCATAGATGATGGACATTAATCATAATTAGGAAAATTAGGAATTAAGCCCTTACTAAGAACCAATTACAATATTTTAGGAGAACTCTGGTTAATAATCAGAAAAGTCAATAGCCATAGTAAATAATTAATAATTATCAATCGGTAATCACTTATTCCTTAGTTTCCATTACTCATCTTTTGATATTTTCTGTCTGTTATCTTTTTTTTTAAACTCAGTTTATTACCGTTTTTGGAGGCTCAAATGCTACATTTAGTTTATATTTTGGCTTTTACTGTTATCGCTTTTTTTGCTATCAGTAATTTAATTCGTAGTTTAATTACTATTAGCGGTGAATCTCAGCGCGGTTCATGGACAGATACACCCCGCTCTATCAGAACACAAAATGGTGCTATGCGATCGCCCTATCAAAGCAATTATCGCCCTACTCACCCTGAATTATTTGATAATCAAGGTAATCCCATTAACGAACCTTTATTAGTAATTAGATCAGTATCTGTAGAAGATGCTCGTCAAAAATTGGATTCTATCTATGAGTCTTCTCCAAGTCAAACTAGATCTACTGAAGAAGATGCTTAAATCAAATTTTTCCTTTTCTACCTTTTTAATAAGAGGTTTTTAATCATAAAATGGTAATTTCAGTTACAGATATTGATATAGCCCATTATATAGATCAAGCGATGCTCCATCCGATGGCAACACAAAAAGATGTTGAGCTATGTTGTCATCAAGCTATTCAATATAATTTTCCGGCAGTGTGTGTTTATCCTAGTGCCGTTAAACAAGCATCACAATTATTACATAATCAAAAAACTAACGTTGCTACTGTTATCGGTTTTCCCACTGGTGCAAATACAAGCAATTGTAAACTTTATGAAGCTCAAGAAGCCTTAGAAAATGGTGCATCAGACCTTGATGTAGTGATAAACTTAGGTTGGTTAAAGGAGGGCAAATCAGAGTTAATTTATCAAGAAATAGCCTCTATTTGTGAGGAAACAGGGTTAATCGTCAAAGTCATTTTAGAAACTTCTCTGTTAAACAATACGGAAAAACGTCTTGCCGCCGAAATTTGTATGGATGCAGGAGCTAGTTTTTTGAAAACCTCTACGGGATGGTTTGGTGGTGCTACTGTTGAAGATGTTAAGTTTTTACATAATATTACTAAAGGGC
Organism: Geminocystis sp. GBBB08; assembly: GCF_016743215.1. Taxonomy (GTDB): domain Bacteria; phylum Cyanobacteriota; class Cyanobacteriia; order Cyanobacteriales; family Cyanobacteriaceae; genus Geminocystis. The sequence continues at coordinate 42,052 of NZ_VRZC01000005.1, read as the reverse complement.
AAGTCCAAATCAAAGCCTCTGGAGGTATTAAACATTTAGAACAAGCGATCGCCTTAATTAATGCTGGAGCGACTCGACTCGGCACATCTCAAGGAGTAGAGTTAGTTAAACAACAATCAGTAATGGTGAATGACAATTAGAATTGAGAATTGAGAATTGAGAATTGAGAATTGAGAATTCAGAGAATGAAGAAATTTGAACATCGTTGCCCAAATAATCAGCACCTACTGCTTATATAAGATTTAATTGCTACTAATTACCAATTAGTTATTTTCCTATGAGTAAAACTTATAATATCAAAGGAATTATTGTTCAAAAACAAGGTTTCGGTGAAAATGACTTATTAATCACTCTCCTTTCTCCTGAAAATGGATTAATAAAAGCCATAGCCCCTAATGCTAGAAAATATCAATCTACTTTAAGAGGAAAAACGGAATTATTTGTTGTCAATAACTTTTTAATCATCAAAGGAAGAAATCTTGATCGTATTTCCCAAGTTGATACTGAAAAAACTTACCATAAATTAAGTCAAAGTTTAGGTAAATTAACCGTAAGTCAGTATTTAGCGGAATTAGTCTTAAATTTAGCGATAACACAACAACCTCAACCAGAATTATATACTGTTTTTAATGAACATTTAAAGCGTATCGAACAATTATCCCCGAAAGAGAATCTATATCCTTATATTGCCCAAGCAGTTTTTCATTTTTTGGCGATCGCCGGTATTGCTCCTAATATGTATAATTGTCTGAAAACTCAACAACCGATAACACCCAATTTTGAACAACAGGGATGGAAAGTGGGATTTAGTTTTAAAGCTGGTGGTTTACTCAAAACTCTTAATACTGGTAAAATTAATCATGACCATGACTCAATGATCATCAATAGTCAACTGAATGCTTTGGAGTTAGCCTTATTCCAAAGTTTAGCCCATAAAGTATTATTACCTATTAGTGATATTTACACTTGAATTTTTGAGATTTCGTTCTTAATAATTGGTGTATTTCAGTTGTAATGACACTTAAGAAATATATTGAGATTTATTTAGGCTATGCGCTAAAATCAGCAAAGGTTATTAATGATATTTTAGTGGTATTTTAAGGTAAGGAATAAATTATTTTTTTGGGGAATAATCAAAGTTCAAAAATTTAGTTTAATCTATAATAAACAGATAAATAATTTATCAGGCAATTTAAAATTAAATTAAAATCATAAAAAAATACTAAATTACTAAAATAAGATTAATTTATGCTCAATAATTAAAACTAAATAAAAATGACGAAAAATGCAAGTATCAGACACTAAAAAGGAAGAAAAATCTTCTTTACCATCTTTAAAAATCAAAGATATAGAATCATCTATTAGTCAAGAAAAATCTAGCACAGGATTTATGAACGTATTAATAAATAAAAGTTTTTTAATACTCTGGCTAGGACAAATTTTTTCTCAATTAGCAGATAAGATTTATCTAGTTTTAATTATTGCTATTATTAGTAACAATTTTCAAGCTGAAGGTCAGAGTATTAGCGGTTGGGTATCATTGGTAATGATTGCCTTTACTATTCCTGCTGTATTATTTGGATCACTAGCAGGAGTATATGTTGATCGTTGGTCAAAAAAAGTAGTTTTAGTTATGTCAAATTTACTGAGGGGATTATTAGTTTTAATGATTCCTTTTTGCTTATCAATAGATAATATAAATCAAGAAATTTTTTCATTACCTTTTGCATTTTGGTTAATATTATTTATTACCTTATCAGTATCAACATTTACACAATTTTTTGCTCCAGCAGAACAAGCAACCATCCCTTTAATAGTCAAAAAACAAGATTTATTAGCCGCTAACACATTTTATACCACAACCATGATGGGAATGTTAATTATCGGTTTTGCGATTGGCGATCCTTTGTTAGTATTAGTAAGTAATTGGGGTAAAAAATTTAGCTTTAATTATGGACAAGAATTATTAGTGGGCGCTTCCTATGTTTTAGCCGGATTAATTTTAATTATTTTAAATACTCAAGAAAAAAATCAAGATAAACAAACAGAAGAAAAACATCCTTTTGAAGACATCAAAGAAGGATTACGCTATTTAGGTAAAAATCATCGAGTGCGCAACGCTTTATTTCAATTAGTAATTTTATTTTCCATTTTTGCCGCCTTAGCTGTGTTAGCAGTAAGATTAGCAGAGACAATTCCGGGAATGGAAGCCTCTCAATTTGGCTATCTTCTTGCCTCTGCCGGAGTAGGTATTGCTATTGGTGGCACATTTGTGACTCATCAAGGAAGAATGACCTCTCATGCTAAACTTTGTTTTTGGGGCTCCATTGGTATGGCTGGGGCATTAACCGGTTTATCTGTGGTAACTAATAACCTCGTTTTAGCCTTAACCATGACGGTTATTTTAGGATTTTTTGCCGCCTTAGTGGGTGTGCCGATGCAGACAACCATTCAAGCAGAAACACCTCCAGAGATGCGTGGAAAAGTCTTCGGATTACAAAACAACGCCGTTAATATTGCCTTATCTTTACCTTTAGCCTTAGCAGGAGTCGCCGAGACTTATTTCGGTTTAAGGATAGTTTTAATAACTTTAGCATTGTTAGCCGTAGGAGGTAGTGCTTTAACTTCTGTTATTACTGCTAAACCAGGAACTAATTAACAGTAAAATTATTCATATTATATTGTTCCCTATTGTTATTCTTAATTAAACTATGTTAGTAAATAAATATAACTTTAATTCTTTAAAAACTGGTTATCATCTTCTTATTTTAATAACTTTAACTACCAGTGCTATGGCATTAGGTATCATTCCTGAAATTAATTGGCAAAGCAAAACTATCAATATTAGTAATCAAGCTGTGGCTCAAACTCCCACAGATGAAGATTTAAGAAAATATGCTCAAGCCGCTATAGAAATTGAAAATTTAAGAAAAACAACTTTTAGTAATATTGAAAGTATTGTCGGTAAATCTAAACCTAATCAATTAAATTGTTATCAAGAAGACAGTTTAAATCAACTACAAGGTAACGCTCGTACTATGGCAGTAAATTATTGTGAACAATCAGAAGCTATCGTCAAAAAATATGGATTAACCAACACTCAATTTAATCAAATTACCCAACAAGTTAAACAAAATCCAGCTTTAAAACAAAAGTTACAAGGAATTATCGGACAAATGTAATAAATAAAAAGTAATAAGTAATAAACTACTTAGATAAAATGTTGATAGGATATGTTTAATAAATTGAACTAAAATAGCTATTTATATTGCTCAACAATCATTTATGATCAAAAATATGGTTTTAAACGAATTAGAAATCAGACAACAACTAGCTAATTTCCCCGATTGGATTACTAGCGGACAAACTATTAGTAAAACTTATAAATTTAAAGACTTTATTCAAGCAGTTGAATTTATTAATCGTTTAGTTACTCCCTCAGAAAAAGCAGGGCATCATCCCGACATTGAAATAAATTATAATAAAGTAACTATTCATTTAAGTACCCATGATGCGGGAGGAGTTACTCAAAAAGACTTTGATTTAGCCACAGAAATTGTCACCATTGCCGATAGTTTTTTTTAGAGTATCTTAAATTACTGACGTTAAGTTTAAAGTTTGTAATTTTATAGATAAATATTGATCAACAAAATTACTTTAATTATCTTCAATTTAGGTAATATCAATTAAATTACTTTTGATAATGAATATAAACTTTGATCCTTAGTAATTTCTTCTTGAATATACTCAATATAAGGCAAAGAAGCCCCTGATAAACCTTTTTTGATTCTTTCGGTGGTTTGAGGAAAGGTAATAAATAAGGGGTATATTTCTTCAGCTAAATCACTATACATATGATCTTCTGTATGAGGCATAATCCATTCATATTCTTTATGAAGATAAATTTGTGATTGTCGCCAACGTCGAAGTAAATCGGAAAAATCTTCTTGAGGGCGATGAATAAAAATCAGTATTTCAACTCCCATTTTTATTTTCCATTCAGGATCGCACATTAATACAGCTACATCACAAGGAATAGGAGTAATTTCATCTAAACACTCTTGATTAAGGTTATCACCAGAGACTATCCTTAAATTCCTCACCTTCGCTAGGGGTAAAGGAATTGCAATAACACTCTCACTAGCTCGTCTCATGCTAGGAATCATTGCTAAATATTGACGATATTGACCTAATAGAGAGACAATACGCTCTCGATTACTATAATCGGCTAATACCATTTCGTAATCTGATTGTTTGATAGTCATATTTTATTTCAATTTATTAAACGATGATTTTTAGCTTTGAAATTCATTTCAAACTGGTTAAATATTGCTAATTCCTCATTCCTCATTCTTTCTTATCCGAGTTTCTCGAAAATTTTGAACATAGGTAAGTACATAGATAATAATATAGTTCCCACCATCCCCGCAATACCTACCATCATCAAAGGCTCAATGACGCTAGTTAAGGCTTTCACTGCTTGTTCTACTTCATCTTCATAAAAGTCTGCTACTTTCATCATCATTGAATCTAATTCCCCTGTTTCTTCCCCAATCATCATCATTTGTATCGCCATAGCTGGAAATACTTTTTTCTCAGCGATCGCCACACTAAGCATCCCCCCTTCTAAAATAGCATCTTTAGCTGCTCCGACGGCGTTAGAAATTACTTTATTAGAGATAGTTTCTTGGACAATATCTAAACATTGAAGAATAGGAACACCAGAACGGGTTAAAGTACCAAATACACGACAAAAACGAGCTACAGAATTTTTTTCGTTTAAATCACCAAAAATAGGCATTTTTAAAGCTAAATGATCTATTTGCAATCTTCCTGCAGGGGTTTTATAATATTGTTTAAAAGCAAAAAAAGAACCCCAAACCACAAAAATAGGAATAATCACTTTCGGACTTCTTAAAAAACCACTTAAATTAAGCATAAATTGAGTTAACGCTGGTAATTCAGCACCAATACTCTTAAAAATTCCCGCAAAAACTGGAATTAAGAAAATAGTCATCCCCAAAAAAGCCAAGACAGCAAAAATACCTACTGTTACAGGATAAGCCAAAGCAGATTTGACTTGATTTTGTAACCTTGCCACATCTTCTAAAAGTTTAGCAAGACGATTCATGACTTCATCTAAAACCCCCCCTGTTTCTCCAGCTTCCACCATAGAAACATAGAGTTGATCAAAACAATCAGGATGTTTAGCCATGGCTTCTGAAAGATTTGTACCTTGTTGTACGTCTTCACTAATCGTCATTAAGGCTTTTTTAAATTTAGGATTGCCGGATTGTTCAGCTAATACGCTTAAGGTTCTGATAATCGCTACCCCCGCATTAACTAACACAGCAAATTGACGGGAAAAAATCGCTTTATCCTTCACCGTCACTTTACTCATGGCCGCTTCAATACTAGCCATGTCAAATTCCATACCAGCTTTTTTGATTTTACCAATGGTGGTAAATCGTTTTTTCAGAATTCTTCTAGCTTCATCTTGAGACTCAGCAACTACTCTTTCATTAAGTATGTTACCTGCTTTATCTTTAACTTGAACAATAAAAGTAGCCATAATTTTAATTAAAACAATAAATTATTAACCATGAGAAATAAAATGCACTATTAATTTTGCTTATTTAGTAATGGGCTGTATTGATCCTTTTTGTCTATGGCTTATTATTTTCCCTCACCTATCACTGACAAAAAAGCGTCTTAATCGTTATCTTTTTTTCGTAGCAGTTGTTACACTATTCGTATCCATTCCACTACCAGCTACTAAACGTTTTAATTCATCTGGTTTACTACTTTTAGCTAATCCTTCCTCAAAACTAATAGTTCCCGTTTTTACATATCCGGCTAAGGCTTGTTCCATTGTTTGCATCCCTAATTTACCTCCTGTTTGAATGGCAGAATAAATTTGAGGTGCTTTTGCTTCCCGAATTAAGTTGGCGATCGCTGGAGTAATAATCATAATTTCTTGAGCCATAGCCCGTCCAAATTCTCCTGGTTTAGGGTTTTTCTTTTTGGCTAAAGTTTGAGCAAATACCGCTAATAAAGAGTTAGATAACATCGCCCGAATTTGAGCTTGTTCGGCGGCTGGAAAAACGTCAATAATACGATCAATTGTTCCGGCGGCAGAACTAGTGTGAAGAGTCCCAAAGACGAGGTGTCCTGTTTCTGCAGCACTAATTGCCAGAGAGATAGTTTCTAAATCTCGCATCTCACCTACCAGAATAATATCAGGATCTTCTCGCAAAGCTGCTTTTAGAGCATTACCGAAACTTTTAGTATCTTCTCCTTTTTGTCTTTGATGAAATAAGCTATTTATATTGGGAAAAACATACTCAATAGGATCTTCTACTGTTAAAATATGTTCAGCCCGAGTGCGGTTAATGAGATCCAACATCGCCGCTAAGGTTGTAGTTTTACCTGAACCTGTTTGTCCTGTTACCAAAATTAAACCTCTGGGGCGATCGGTCATTTCCTTGACAATATCAGGTAAACCCAATTGATCAAAGTTAGGAATTTTAGAAGATAAAGCCCGTAAACAAGCGGCATAACAACCTCTTTCCTTATAGACATTTACCCGAAATCGAGCTAAACCTTTAACTCCATAAGAACAATCCAACTCCCATTCTTGTTCAAGAGTTTTTCGTTGAGTATTATTTAACATACTAAAAATTAGTTTTTGAGCCTCTTGGGGAGTCAAAGGATCATCACCAATGGGAGTAAGTTTACCACTAATACGGAAATAAACAGGAGCTCCTGCTTGAATGTGCATATCTGAGCCTCCTAATTCTACCAACTGCTCCATCAAATCTTCGATCATTAATTCCATAATTCTATTCTCCGGAATGTAAAACCTCTTTTCAATATAACTCAATATTTTAATGAAAAAGTATTTTGATTACCGAAATGAACTGGAAAAATCTCTAATTTATTAATGAAGGAAATATTTTGTTACAAAAATTTATCTAATTATCACCTATTAACTATTCCCGATTAAGGAGTTTGCCAGATACGTTGATGATAAGCCATCGGTTGTGCTAAAGGATCGTTATCATGGTTATGATGATGAGAATGATCATGGCTATGATTATGTTCATGATGGTGATGATCGTCATTTTGTAAAGTATTTAGACGAAATTTACACATTTCACAATTCATCTTTACTTCCCCTAGTTGAGTTTCAATTTCTCTTTCCCTAATTAACTGTAATAATTCAGGTTGAATGCCCATTTCAGGTAAACAAATAATATTAATTTCAGGATATAATTTTTGATGTTCAGCAGAAATATAGTATATTTTCTTCATTAAAGCACCCATAAATAAGAAGTAAGGCAGAACAATAATTCTTTTGGGTTGATATAACAAAGCACGACGGAATCCTTCTTCTAAACGAGGATGAGAAATACCAATAAAACAAGTTTCAACCGTATTATAACCGCTACCTTCCCACAAAATACGAGCTAGTTTATACACATCACCGTTAGCATCAGGATCACTTGATCCTCTACCCACAAATAATAACACAGTATCTTGACGAGAAATATTATGAAGGTTATATTGGGGTTGATCTAATTGTGTAAGGCGTTTTTGCCAAAGTTCCATAATACTAGGATTAATGCCGAAATGTCGTCCATAATAAAATTGTAACTGAGGATATTTAAGCCGTGTGCGATCTAATTCATTGGTAACATCAAATTTATTATGACGGGCGGCAAATAAGAGGATAGGCAACGCCGAAATATCACTATAACCTTGATTTATACAGTCCTCAACACCTTCAGCGATAGTTGGTGCAGTTAATTCTAAAAAACAAGGAATTACAGGGCGAGATCGATCTAATTGTTGATAAGTATTAACAAAATCCATAAATACTTGACGACCATCATCATCTCTTGTACCATGACCAATCATTAGTAAGGGACGTTGTAATGGTAAAGGCTTTAGGGTAATTTTTTGAGAATTTAAGGATATTTTTTCAATGGGAAAAGTTTGCATTAAATTTTGGGGATGAATAGCGATAATCTTTAGCTTAATTATACCGATCCCCTGAAACTAAGGTAAATGCTAAACAGGGGGATAAGTAATTAATAATAATTAACAATGAATATATATCACTAAGCTGCTTTCCATCTAAGTTAAGGAATGAGGCTAGGAAAGAGCGGATTTGGAAAGAGTGCAACAGATAAACGTTTGAGTCAAGGCAAGGGGTTTAAACCCCCTGTGAGGAATTAATAAAAACGGTAAGTTAAATGCTTCGAGTGCTTATAAAGCAGAAGGAGGGCGAATATATTCTTTGACACCTACTGAATCTAAATAGAGTTTTATCGCCTCTTGAGTATTTCCATGATAGGCAATTTCTCCATGATTTAACCAAATACAGCGATCGCATAAATCTTTAACATATTCTAAACTATGGGAAACAAATAATATGGTACTACTTTGCTCCCATAAACTTTGAATGCGCTCTCGTGATTTATGGGTAAATTTAGCGTCACCAACAGATAAAACCTCATCAAGAATAAGAATATCTGGCTTTACATCTGTAGCGACAGAGAAACCTAAACGAGCTTTCATACCTGAAGATAAAGCTTTTACTGGTACTTCTCCATATTCTTCTAATTCGGCAAATTCAAGAATTTCATTGGTACGAGTTTTCATTTCTTCTTTAGAATAACCTAATAACACACCATATAAAATGATGTTATCTTTGACTGACATTTCCATATTAAAACCGGCACCTAATTCGATTAAAGGAGCAATATTTCCCCGTACTCTTACTGTGCCAAAAGTTGGATCTAAAATACCACAAATAACTTTGAGTAAAGTAGATTTTCCTGCACCATTTGAACCAATAATGCCAATTTTTTCACCACTTTTTACCACAAAATTAACATCTTTTAAAACTTGTTTTTTTGCTGGTTTAATATATTTTCCTTGTAAAAAAGAGATGACTGTTCTTTTAAGATCATAAGAAAATTCTTCTTGAGTTCTACGCCATAAAGAAACATTATTTAGTCTAATAACTTCTTGATCCATTGTGATATTAAATAAGAATAAATGTCATAAATAATTGAGCCGAGAAATAAATTTATTTAAAGTAAATCCATAAAAGATGATTGTACTTTACGAAAAAATAAGCATCCTAAAGTTAAAATAACTATGCCACTTAAAAAGCCTTTCATCAAGTGACTAAATTCTGGAAAAGTACCATCTAAACTTATTTGTCTCAGACTTTCAATTATTGGTACTAAAGGATTGAGATATAAAAAAGGTTGGACTCTTGCTGGTACAATTTCAGAAGGATAAAATACTGGACTGGTAATCCACACAATAAAGGTAGCTATTTCATAAAAGTAACCTAAATCTCTAAAAAAAACAAATAAAGCACTTAAAAATAAGCCAATTCCAGTACAGACTAAAACTAAAGCACTAAAAGGTAATAATAATGAAAATACAAATAGAATATTATGAGTTTTAATTAATGTAACAATAATTAATAATGGCAATGATCCCACTATAAATTGAAAAATATTAGCCGCAATCATTGAAAGAGGAAAAACTGGTAAAGGTAACTTAATTTTATTTAATAAATCACCATTAATAACGATACTGCTTAATGCTTGAGTTGTAGCTGAATTATAAAAATTAATTACTAATAAACCAGTAAAAGCTGCAAACATATAATTAATGATAGAATCACCAAAATAAGAAGCAAATGTTGTGCCAAAAATAACTGTATATAAAGTAGTCATAATAATGGGATTTAATAATGACCAATATACTCCTAAAAAAGAACCACGATAACGAGTATTGAGATTTTGTGGTACTAAAACAGAAAGTAATTGCCAATAACGTTCAATATCATTACTAAAAGGCAATTTCTCCCACATCATTAAGGTTTTTTTCCTAGTTAAAATCATAAATATTAAAAATAATAATCAACTATTAGTTATTTGATAAATTTATTGTATCTTAGAGTTAGCAGTTTTTCTTGTTAGCAGTTATCTTCCCTTTAAAGGATAATTGAAATAAGTTACTATAAAATCGATCACTTTGAAAGTACAATTAAACTTGATCATTTTTTCGATGTTGAAAATAAGTTTAGATCATATAAACTTAACCAAAGTATAAATCTATGATTCCATAGAAATACAAATAAAAATTGATTTAAGAAAGAATGACTAATCATAAAAAAGCTCTTATTACTGGTGTTACAGGACAAGATGGTTCTTATTTGAGCGAACTATTATTAGATAAAGGATACGAGGTTCATGGTATTATCAGACGAACTTCTACTTTTAATACTGATCGCATAGATCATATATACCAAGATCCCCATCAAGAAGATGCGAAATTTTTTCTTCATTATGGTGACTTAACTGACGGTACTACTCTACGCCGTATTTTAGAAGAAACACAACCTGATGAAGTCTATAACTTAGGAGCACAATCTCACGTTAGAGTAAGTTTTGATGCTCCTGAATTTACTGTTGACAGTGTCGCAATGGGTACACTTAGACTACTAGAAGCGATAAGAGATTATCAACAAAGAACTTCCGCTAATATACGCTATTATCAAGCCGGATCATCAGAAATGTTCGGAAAAGTGCTAGAAATTCCTCAAAAAGAATCTACTCCTTTTTATCCCCGTAGTCCTTATGCTTGTGGTAAAGTATATGCACACTGGCAAACCATTAATCACCGTGAATCATATAACCTATTTGCTTGTAACGGTATCTTATTCAATCATGAAAGTCCTCGTCGTGGTGAAACTTTCGTAACTAGAAAAATTACTAGAGCTATAGCTCGTATTGTGACTGGACAACAAAATAAACTATACTTAGGTAACATTGACTCGAAAAGAGACTGGGGTTATGCAAAAGATTATGTTGTTGCCATGTGGTTAATGCTGCAACAAGATCAACCGGATGATTATGTGGTAGCCACAGGAGAAACCCATTCTGTCAGGGAATTTTTAGATTTAGCTTTTTCTCACGTTAACCTTAACTGGGAAGATTATGTTGCCTTTGATGAGCGTTATTTGCGCCCTACTGAGGTAGATTTATTAATAGGGAATCCGACAAAAGCTAAAGAAAAGTTAGGTTGGCAACCCAGCGTTACATTCCCTGAGTTAGTAAACTTAATGGTAGATGCGGATTTAGAAGCCTTAGGCATCACTAATGGACACAAAGTTAAGGATATAGCTTATATTCGTAAAAGTATGCTACACAATGTTAATTAGGAATTAGGAATTAGGAGTTAAACAATCAATAAATTTCCCTAATCTTTTCCTCTCATTACTTATTACTCATTACTCATTACTACTTATTACCCATTATCATGTTAGATTTAAGTACAAAAAAAATTCTTGTAACTGGTGGTGCTGGTTTTTTAGGTAAGCAAGTTGTCGCTGAATTAATTAAAGCCGGTGCAAATCCTGATAAAATCACTATACCTCGATCAAAAGATTCTGACTTAACCGTCTGGGAAAATTGTCAAAAAGTCCTAGCGAATCAAGATGTAATCATCCATTTAGCGGCTCATGTTGGCGGAATTGGTTTAAATCGAGAAAAACCTGCAGAATTATTTTATGATAACGTGATAATGGGTGTTCAGTTAATTCATGCCGCTTATCAAGCAGGGGTTGAAAAATTTACCTGTGTTGGTACAATCTGTGCTTATCCTAAGTTTACTCCTGTGCCTTTCAAAGAAGAAGATTTATGGAATGGTTATCCTGAAGAAACTAATGCACCTTATGGTATCGCTAAAAAAGCCTTATTGGTACAATTACAATCCTATCGCCATCAATACCAGTTTAACGGTATTTATCTTTTACCAGTAAATTTGTACGGTCCAGAAGATAATTTTGATCCTCGTAGCTCTCATGTAATTCCTGCTTTAATCCGCAAAGTTCATGAAGCACAACAAAGAGGGGATAAAACTCTTTCTGTCTGGGGAGATGGTAGCCCAACCCGTGAGTTTTTATACTCCAATGATGCAGCTAGAGGTATTGTAATGGGTACGCAACTTTATAATAGTTCAGATCCGATTAATTTAGGTACTAATTTTGAAATTGCTATCAAGGATTTAACGCAATTAATCTGTGAATTGATGGGATTTGAAGGAGAGTTAGTCTGGGAAACGGATAAACCAAATGGGCAACCTCGCCGTTGTTTAGATACTTCTAAAGCTAAAGAAACTTTCGGTTTCACTGCAAATATTGACTTAAGGCAAGGTTTGAAAAATACCATCGAATGGTATCGAAATAATAGCGAAAATTAACCTCAGTCTGATCTAAAATTTTCGGAGAATTTAGGGTATCCAGTAGAGAAGATTGATAAATACAATCGCACTCTTTATTACCTAAATGCGATCGCACCCAATAATATTTTATTTTTGCTAAACCCTTGATAACAATAGGTTTAAATCCATTGCTTATATACAATTAATTTTGCCTAAGTACTTAACAACTTTTAATGATAATAGTTAAGTTGATAATTGAAAGGGAATCAAAGATAATGAAAAGACACAAATATAAAAATGTCTATAATATTCAGATTCTCAATATGACTAATTCTAACCCTATATTACCGCCGAACTATGATGCACAGACTACCGAAGCTAAATGGCAGGAATTTTGGCGATCGCAAGAAACCTTTAAAGCCAACGCAGAAAAAGAGGGAGAGGCTTACGCTATAGTAATTCCACCACCTAATGTCACGGGGAAGTTGCACATGGGACACGCTTTTAATACATCTTTAATAGATACTTTAATTCGTTACCATCGCATGACGGGGAAAAATACTCTCTGTCTTCCGGGTACAGATCATGCTAGTATTGCGGTACAGACGATTATTGAAAAACAACTTAAAGAAGAAGGTAAAACTCGTTACGACTTAGGGAGAGAGAAATTTTTAGAAAAAGCATGGCAATGGCGCACAGAATCAGGAGATGCTATTGTTAATCAACTGCAAAAATTAGGTTTATCCGCAGACTGGAGTCGAGAAAGATTCACCCTCGATGACGATTTATGCGATGCGGTAAAAACTGCATTCATAAAACTCTATGAAGAAGGTTTAATTTATAGAGGAAATTATATGGTAAATTGGTGTCCTGAATCTCAATCTGCTGTATCCGATTTAGAAGTAGAAAATAAAGAAGTTGACGGGAATTTATGGCATTTTCGTTACCCCTTAGCACAAGGAGATGAATATGTAGAAGTTGCCACGACACGCCCGGAAACTATGTTAGGTGATACTGCCGTTGCGGTTAACCCTAATGATACCCGTTATCAGCATCTTATCGGCAAAACTCTTATATTACCCATTACCTTTCGAGAAATTCCCATTATCGCCGATGAATTTGTCGATCCTGCTTTTGGGACTGGATGTGTTAAAGTTACACCAGCGCATGATCCTAATGATTTTCAAATGGGTAAGCGTCATAATCTGCCTTTGATCAACATTTTAAATAAAGACGGTACTATTAACGAAAATGGTGGGGAATTTGAAGGGCAAGATCGATTTGAAGCCCGAAAAAATATCCTTAACCGTCTTAAAGAAGAACAATTTTTAGTCAAAGTAGAAGCCTATCGTCACAGTGTACCCTATAGCGATCGAGGAAAAGTACCCGTTGAACCTCTTATTTCTACCCAATGGTATGTAAAAATTGAACCTCTAGCCCAAAAAGCCTTACAAGAATTAGAAGATAACAACTCCCCTCATTTTGTACCTGAAAGATGGCAAAAAGTCTATCGAGATTGGTTACTAAAAATTCAAGATTGGTGTATCTCTCGTCAACTTTGGTGGGGGCATCAAATTCCTGCGTGGTATATTGTGAGTAAAACTAACGGTGAAATTACCGATGAGACTCCTTTTATTGTAGCATTTGATGAAAGCGAAGCGAGGGACAAAGCCTTAGCAGAATACGGAGAAGATATAATTATAGCTCAAGATCCAGATGTACTTGATACATGGTTTTCATCTGGTTTATGGCCTTTTTCGACAATGGGATGGCCTAATAATACAGAAGATTTAGATAAGTATTTCCCGAATACGACATTAGTTACGGGATTTGATATTATTTTCTTTTGGGTAGCTCGAATGACGATGATGTCAGGACACTTTACCGATAAAATGCCTTTTAAGGATGTTTATATTCATGGTTTGGTAAGGGATGAAAACGGTAAAAAAATGTCAAAATCAGCTAATAATGGCATTGATCCTTTATTATTAACGGATAAATACGGGACAGATGCCCTAAGATATACCTTAATTCGAGAAGTGGCGGGAGCGGGGCAAGATATTAGTTTACAATATAATCGTGAAACCGATGAATCAGATTCAGTGGAAGCCAGTCGTAATTTTGCCAATAAGTTATGGAATGCTGCCCGTTTCGTCTTGATGAATTTAGATGGTAAAACACCCCAACAATTAGGTTATCCTAACTTACAAAATGTGGAATTTAGCGATCGCTGGATACTATCAAGATTTAATCAAGTTGTCAAGGAAACCAGAGAAAATATTGAGCATTATGGCTTAGGAGAAGCGGCAAAAGGATTATATGAATTTATTTGGGGTGACTTTTGCGATTGGTATATAGAATTAGTTAAAACTCGTTTATGGCAATCTCCTCCCACCCCCCTTAATAAGGGAGAAGAAGGAGTAGATTCCCGTCAAGTAGCACAACAAACCTTAGCTTATGTATTGGAAGGGATACTAAAACTTTTACATCCTTTCATGCCTCATATCACCGAAGAAATTTGGCACACTTTAACTCAAAATGAAAAGGATAGTTTAGCTTTGCAATCTTTTCCTCAAGTTGACGAATTAATCAACTTATTCCCTCAGCAAAGTCCAAAAGAAGTATCAACAATTTCAATAAACCAAAGGGATGAAGGTACAATTATAAAACTAGGGAATCAAGTAGTAGGTTTGCTAGATCAATTACCACATCAGGTTAGTTCATTTATAAAAAAATATCAACAACCCTTTATTCTTTTAGCGATAATTTTAATAACTTTTCTGATTTTGGAGTTAGTTTCTTCTGTTATCAACGTTATTCATGATTTTCTTTTATTAGCACCCTTGTTAAAATTAGTGGGATTATTCTACAGTTTATGGTTTACTTATCAAAACTTGGTATTTGCCGAAGCTAGAGAGAAGACGTTAGAAAGATTAAATGTCTTAAAACAAGAAATTTTTGGATCTTCTGTAAATAATATTATAGACTTGGAATTTACTGTACCTATTCCTCAAGTTAACATAACACCATTAACAACCCTCATCAATAAAGATTTAGAAACCAGTTTTAGCTTATTATTTCAGACAATTCGGGCGATTCGTAACCTTCGTGGGGAAGCAGAAATTAAACCCGGGGTTAAGGTAAATGTGATTTTACAGTCTGATAGTAAAAAAGAAAGGGAGATTTTAAGTCAAACTCAAACTTATATTAAAGAGTTAGCAAAAGTTGAGAATCTCACGATTACTGAAGGTTTAACGGAAGAAGTATCAAAAGCGATCGCCTCAGTTGTTAATACCATTCAAATATTAATACCTTTAGAGGGAGTAATTGATATTGAAAAATTAACGACAAAACTAGATAAAAAACTAGATAAAATTGAAGGGGAGATACAATCCTTAGAAAGAAGGTTAAATAATCCCAATTTCGTTAATAAAGCACCTAAAGAGATCATCGAAACAGTACAAAATGGCTTAAATGAAAGTAAAATTCAAAGGGAAATTTTGCAAAAACGCATCGACTTATTAAAATAATGAATAATGAATAATAAGTAATGAGTATTAATTATATAATAGGTGTCTTGTGCCATAATTCTTTATTCCTCATTTTTAACAAAGAGTTAAAACTTCTTGCTAACTTCTCATTCCTAATTTCTCATTCCTAATTTCTCATTCCTAATTGTTAAATGCTATATCTTGCTCAAGTTATTAAAAATATTGTATCCGGGAAATTAGAATTACATTTACTAGCAGTAGAAGAATCTAAATTACAATGGACATTTTGTAACGAAAAATTTTTATCTTTAAATGGGCAAGAAAGTTTTGCATTGGGATTATTATTGTTAGTAGAATTAGATAGTCATGACCAAATTATTCGTTGTCGAGATGCAAAAGATTGGATTTTAGACTTAATTAGAGAATTCTTAGTAGAAGGACATTCTAATCATAATATCAATATACCTGAAGAACAAGCCAGAATTGAAAAATGGAGGCAAGAGTTAACATCTCAAAGTCAAGATTTAACTCGTTTGCGTCTTGAAATTGAAATTAGGCGGGAAGAGTTACAAGAATTAGAGCAAAATTTGCACCTTGAAAGGGAAAAACTTAAATCAATGACTGATAATAAATGAGGAATGACAGGGAAATACTTATTTTACCATTATCAATTATTTCTCATTTGTGTTATCATAGTTTCCTAGATAAAATTGCTACCTTAGCTCAAATGGCAGAGCAATTCATTCGTAATGAATAGGTTACGAGTTCGACTCTCGTAGGTAGCTTATACTCTAAACCTTATATTTATAAGTACTTATCCCTCTTGAAGTGCAGAGAAAAAAAAATCATTATTTCTTTATAATCAATTTTTAGACCAAATTTAGATCAATTACATTAAGAAGATTATAAATGTTTACTGGATAATTATAGTCATTTGACTTAAACTTGAGACACTTTATTAAGCTAAAACCTCCATTTAATAAGGCTAACAGATTTTGATATTGTTTCATTCTTAAGTTAATCAACTATAATTATTATGGCGTTGCTGAATTAAGGTATGATTTTCTGATAAAGCTGAAACAAAAGCTAAAGTATTTAAAGTAACTTCTATGTTTTTAATCATTTTGACTTAAAAAATCTTCTCTAATCTCATTAATAGCTTTCTCGATATTTAACCGCTATCTTTTTAAGTTACATAAAAACTGTATTAGTTTTTAATGGCGATCGCCGTAACCAAGCATGAAAGGCAATCAACACAGATATAGTTTTGTTTCCCTTATCGATTAATTGCATTTTTGCAGATATGACATTCCATAATCTTACACTACAGAATCAAAATTTATCTTCAAAATATTTTAATTTATAGCTCGATTCACCAATGCCCACCAATGCCGAATTTAGAAATTGAGCATCGTTACCCATTACCCAAGGAATTGAGAATCAGGAATTACTACAGACTTAATTAATGTTTTATTTTTTGTCTTTTGCTTTTTGATACAATGGTAAGTTAAATTAAAAACTTAACTAAAGAAAATTAATTATTTTTAACGAATCGAAAATCTAAAATATTAATGAAGCACACTATTTCTGTATTAGTAGAAGATGAAGCGGGGGTTTTGACGAGAATTGCTGGATTATTTGCCCGTAGAGGTTTTAATATTGAAAGTTTAGCCGTAGGACCTGCCGAACAAGTTGGTATTTCAAGAATTACAATGGTTGTACCCGGAGATGATGATACCATTGAACAGCTAACAAAACAATTACACAAATTAATTAATGTTATTAAAGTTACTGATATTACAAAAATTCCCTGTGTAGAAAGAGAATTAATGTTAGTAAAAGTCAGTACTAATACAAATACTAGGGGAGAAGCCTTACAAATTGCACAAATTTTTAGAGCTAGAGTAGTGGATATGTCCGATGATAGTTTAACCTTTGAGGTAGTAGGAGATCCAGGTAAAATGGTAGCAATTATCTCCATGTTAAACAAATTTGGCATTAAAGAAATTGCCCGTACTGGAAAAATAGCTTTAGTGCGAGAATCGGGAGTTAATACGGAGTATTTAAAATCTTTAGAGGCAAAAGTCTAATCCGACAATCACGAATGGAGAATGGAGAATTAATAACCTTTATTACGGAATAGGGATTACGGATTACCCATAACTTCTCTTTCTCCTCCTCTTAAGCATCTGCGAACTTCTAAACCATTATGTTAACTCTTTTTTTCATTATTGTTATAGTTTTATGCGGTTCAGCTTTTTGCTCATTTGCGGAAACAGTAATATTGACGGTTTCAGACATAAAAGTTAAACAATGGGCGCAATCTAAAAAATCTAGTGCTTTAGCTTTACTCAAAATCAAGAAAAAAATGAATCGCCCTATCGCTACGGTGGTTATTTTAAATAATATTTTTAATATAGTTGGTAGTATTCTTATTGGTAGTTTAGCAACAGAAGTTTTAGGTCATGCTTGGTTAGGCATTTTTTCAGGTATATTAACATTTTTAATTATTATTTTTGGCGAAATATTTCCGAAAACTATTGGACAAAGATATGCTGATAATTTTGCTTTATTTTTAGCTTTACCCGTACAGTTTTTAACACTTATTTTAACTCCTTTAGTATGGATAATGGAAAAAGTAACTGAACCAGTAACTCAAGGAAAAGTTATGCCAACTACTAACGAAATGGAGATTAAATTATTAACAACTATTGGTAGTCATGAGGGAGTAATTGAAGCCGATGAAGCTGAAATGATCACCCGTGTTTTTCACTTAAATGATCTTTCTGCCGCCGACTTAATGACTCCTCGAATTATAATTACTTATCTGAAAGGAGATGCCATTTTAAAAGACTGTCAAGATTTTATTATTAAGTCCGAACATAGTCGTATTTTAGTTGTTCAAGATTCTATTGATGACGTTATTGGTATCGGTTTTAAAAATGAATTATTAACAGCAATTATTCAGGGAAGACAAGATGAAAAAATAGCGAATTTAGTTGCTACTGCTAATTTTGTTCCTGAAACTATTAAAGCTGATCATTTATTAAAACACTTTCAAGAAATTCGTCAACATTTAATGGTAGTAATTGATGAGTATGGGGGAGTTTCTGGTGTTGTTACCCTTGAAGATGTCTTAGAAGTTTTAACGGGAGATATTGTTGATGAAACTGATAAAATTATTAGTTTAAGAGAAATTGCCAAGAAAAAAAGAGAGCGACTTTTAATCTCTAAAGGCATAGAAGAAAATAATAATTAATCTGAGTAGGGTGGGCAATGCCCACATTATTATATCCTTTAAATAAAATTAACAGTAGATTATTGAAAAATTAAAATCTGATAGTTAATTAAGTTAAATTGGCTAAAAATTTCTAAACCTTTAGCAGTTATCCAATCATTAAAATTATCAACAATAAGTTTATTAATTACTCGATAAGTTGGTTGTACATTTTTATTTATATCGATCACTTTTTCTAGTTTAAATCCTGTTTGATTAGCAACTTTTTCATATTCTTTTATTCCAATAAATTTAACTAGATTTGTAGCTTTTGAACCGTAAGTATCAGTAATTAAACGGCTAAGAATTTTAATTTCAAACCAAGACCAAAATTGACTAATCTGGGGATTAATAATAAAATCAACTATAATTAATCTACCTGATGATTTGAGGTTTTTTCTTACTTGTTGAAAGAAAATTTTTCGACTAGGAAATGCAAAAATACATTCTAAAGCGATCGCATAATCAAATGATTCTCTAAAATCAGGTAAATCACAAGCATCAGCGTTAATAAATTGAATGTTATTATTATTTTGTGGTTTAATAACTTCTCTTGCTCTTTCTACTTGGGCATTATCGATATTAACACCCGACAAATTTAAGTTACTAAAACTTTCATTAAGTAAACTTATTGTCCCACCAAAACCACAACCAGCATCAAGAATAGTTACCCCGTCTGTGATTTGTGCGGTTTGAATTACTAATTGAGAAAGATTATTGGCTGCTATAGCAAAATCTGTTAAAGTACCAATAGCGGTAGAAGGAATTTCCCAATAACCCCAGTGAATATGTTTTCCGAAAGCTTGTTCTAATTCCTGATCTTTAGCAAATTTATCAATTAACGTATCAAAATAACCCATAATTTTATAGTACAGAATTAACAATAGATTTTTCAACTATAGGATAAATATAGCAATCCTATGGGAGTTGTGAGATTTTTAGAGGTTTTAGCAGCTATCAGCTTTCAGTGGTCAGCTTTAAGGTATAGTAAGATTTACAGATTTATTTTTATTAATAGACTAGCAAAATGAAGGTGTAAATAAGAAGCATAAATATTATTAATTTGCCATCCCTGATAAGATAAAATTTCTTGTGTATAATAGTCTCGAACTTCTAGTATTGAAGGATTTGGGATATTGGTATTTTTTGCTCGATGAACTTCATGTCCTTTTAATATTATTGTCTCTTTCAAGAGTTTATTCTTAATTAAAATTTTTGCTTCTCGATAGCCTAGAGTTAATTTTTTATCCATAATAGCAGTATTAGGTAAAACTCCTACCATTTCCCATGATTTACCTTCAAAGTCGATGATTTTTTCTGATAAGTACATCATGCCTCCACATTCAGCATAGGTAAAAACTCCTGAATTTATCGCTTTTTTTAATGATTCTCTCATTGTTTTATTTTTGGTTAATTCTGAGGCAAAAACTTCAGGAAATCCTCCTCCTAAATATATCCCTTGAATGTTGTCAGGAATTTTTACATCATCAATAGGACTAAAAAATACTAATTCTATTCCTAATTTTTCTAAAATATCTAAGTTATCTTGATAATAAAAATTAAAGGCTTTATCTTTAGCGATCGCACAACGTAAATTAATTTTATTGTTGATGATAAAATGATCAAGATTATCTAAAAATTTATTATTAGTTTTAGTCTGGTTTTTTTGAAGATAAGGAGTTAATAAATTCCACTGAAAACTATGATCAGCCATCAGAGCTAAATCTTTAAAAATCTCTTGATAAGTAGAAATTTCTTCCGTAGGAATTAACCCTAAATGTCGGGAAGGTAATTCAATATTTTTCTCTCTAAACCAGACACCAACAACAGGAGTTGAACATATTTTTAACCCTTCTTTTAATAAAAATAAATGTTTTTCACTACCAACTTTATTTAAAACAATTCCTACTATTTTAACTTCTGGATCAAGATTAACATATCCATAAACGATCGCCCCAATAGAAGTACTTAATTTACTACAATCAATAATTAAAATAACAGGAATTTGCAATAATTTAGCGATATGAGCGGTACTGCCATAAGCAAAATAACTACTATTTGGTACACCATCATATAAACCCATAACCCCTTCAATAATACTAATATCAGCTTTTTGACTGTGATAGGAAAAACAAGATTTAACGTAGTCTTCGGAGGTTAAAATCGGATCAAGATTACGACAGGGTAAACCAGTAATTGCACTATGAAACATAGGATCAATATAATCAGGACCAACTTTAAAAGATTGAACAGATTTTCCTTTACTTTTCAACCATGACAACAAAGCTAAAGTGATCGTCGTTTTACCGACTCCGCTTCTTTCTCCGGCAATAATTAACATTGGCACTTATTAATAATAGACTTCTGCACCAAGTCGGGCAATGGGCAATGGGCAATGGTTATTAAAATTGATGATTTCTCACCTTAAATAGATTTTAATTTTTATTTTGCACTCGTGTCTAATAAAATTTTTATGACTCAAAGCAGATTGAAAGTGACAACTTTGGGTTTCTGAGGCTTCCTAATTTTGATTTTCTTCAAACAATTTAATTTTGAACAAATTATGAGCTAGTTTTGCGATCGCATTATCTGCTCATAGAATATAGTTTGTCAATATTATATAAAGAATTTTGTCTATTTACTTAAAAAACTTGCATAAAAAATAAAATCGCACCTGATATATGAATAAGGAGTAAAAAAATAATAATTACTTAAATAATTTTGAAATAAAAATATTACTTAATCTTCTGTGCCTTCCCTTTTCCCTCCTTATCTTTGAAGGTTTTTTGCCTTTTTAAAATGAGGCAACGCCTAATTAGGATAATCCTATTTTGGATAATGTGTTAAACTACTTAAATAATTTAGACATTATTACCTTTTAACTTAATTTTAAATCATTAATTATGATGCACAATTCATCACGGGAAAATAACAAACCTTCTAAAGCTTTTGAAAGACCAAAATCTCATAAATCAAAGCCTATTGTAAATAAGAACAAAATATCTTTATTAGATGATAAGTTAGTTGATTCATCTTGGAAAAATTTTATTTTATTTATCAATAATAATTACTCTAAATTTATTCCTCATAATTATGATAAAAGACAAGAACAAAAAGAAAATACTTCAATCCAAGAGCAGTGCATATTACTTTTAATTACTGATCATTACACAAACTGGAAACAGTTAATATATAAATTAAATTTATCAGAACCAGAAGTACAAAAAATAGCGAATAATCTTTGTCGTTATTTGTCTCGAAATTATACAGAAGAACCAGCATTATTTTTAGAAAATTGGCAGAAAAGAATGACAGATTTTGTTCATTTATTTGAACTTGCTCTTTCTCAAAATAAACAACCTGATCTAGTTAAATTAGAACAATTAGTAGATATTATTGACTATTTTAATAGATCTGGAGAACGAACTTTTTGGTTTTTATCCCAATTACCAAAATATTTAGATAATAATATCGAAATATTCTTTAATTCTTCTTCTGCTTATCAAGAAATACTGAAATTTGGAGCGAGTGAATTTTTAGGTAAATTTGGCTATGAATTACAAAAAGAATTTCATTTAACTCGTACTGCCATAAAAGATAGAGCCGCTCAAAATTTAGTGCAAGAATTAGGAGAAACTGAAAGTAATTTAAAAAGTGAAATTGAACGTCTTGAATTAAAAAATGAAGAGTTAAAAAATCAAATTGAAGCGATTAAAACCGAATCATTTACTAATGCTGTTTTCCAGTTAGCACAATCTTTACAAGGTGAACAACAACCCGTATTAGATCAACTTTTTCATCTTTATAAACGTCTTGATATTTTACTAGAAAATAATGAAAATTTATCACCTCAAGAAACTTTAACTTGTTTTATTAATCTTGAGGCTTTATTTAAAGCTTTTAAAAGTATTAATATTACTCTATTTCCTGACAATATTAATCAAATTTTTGAAGTTACGGGGCAAGATTTAGATGAACATAAATATAACTATATTTCGGGTTCTCAATTTACCAATAAAGAAGAGAAAAAAACTGTTAAATGTATTGCTCCGGGATGGTGTGTTAATTCTGCCATCGTAACTCCGGCAAAAGTTGAAGAAGTAAAAGAATTTAATTAAATGTTTCAAATTCATTAAGACTCAAAAAAAGGAGATAGTTTTATGACTAATAGAATTGCTATTTTACTAGATTTAGATAACATTAAACCTAAGTTAGATACTATTGAAAAAATTTGTGCTTCCTATGGGCAAATTGTTTATCGTCGTGGTTTTTCTAATACTCCTTCCGTTTTAACTGCTTATGGTAGTGGTTTTCGTAAATTTGATTATCGTTTTGAGTTAACTCCTGGATTAAATCCTGTAAAGCAAGAGGTTGATAAATTAATTTTTCAAACAGCAAATGAGTTAATTAATAATAGTAAATTAAACATTAATTTAATAGTAATTGTTAGTAATGATAATGGTTATGCTACTTTATTTGAACAATTTAAATCTAAAAAAATTAAAACCTTAGTTATTGGTAATCAAATCGGTAATAAATCAAGGGAATCTGCTACTTATGTGGAAATTCTCAAAGAAGTAATGCAACCTACTTATGTAGGTATTGATTTAGGCACAACAAATACTGTTATGTCTCTAGCTAATTTTAATACCTTTAGAAAGGAATGGAATGCGTCTGTGTTAGATGTGTCAATTAAAGACGAAAATGGTAGTTTAGTCAAAAAGCCGATTATTCCTTCTTCCGTGAGGTTTAATTCTCTTGAAAATGCAGAAGTGGGGGGGCATATTAAAAGTAATGCTTATGCTTTTCGTGATCAGACTATTTTAGCATGGAAGCATAATATGGGTGATTCTAATAATGGTAAACCTTTTCAGTATCCGTTAACTTCAGGAGAAATTTTACCAGAAAAAGCGGCTTCTATAGTTTTAGGTTTTTGTCGTCAACAATTACTAGATAAATATGGTGATGTACAAGGAGTAGTCATTACTCATCCTGCTTCTTATGAATCTGATGCCATTGAAGCTACGAGAAAAGCGGCAGTTTTGGCAGGTTGGCAAGAAGAAAATGTAGTTTTATTGTCTGAACCTCAAGGAGCGTTATATGATTTTCTTTATTCCATGCAACGAGGTGATATTCCTCCGGCTTTTGATGCTAATTCTCCCTCAAATATCATGGTTTATGATTTAGGCGGTGGTACGTTAGATGTTACTCTTCATCAAGTAGTGTGGGATTCTCAAAATAATAATTTTGTAATTAATGATATTGCCATCGGTTCTCGTACCCGTATTGGTGGTGATAAAGTTGATCAATTAATCGCTAATTATATTGTGGAAAACGGTTTAAATAAAGCTGATTTATCTGTAGCTGATCGAGATAAATTAAGTTATGAATTATTAATTTATGCCGAAAAATTTAAAAGATTATGGGGGGCTGAATATACTTCTTCAGGTGATAAAGAAAACTTTAAACAGGCTTTTCAAGGTAGTTTTCTTGATAGTTTTTTACCTATTAGACATTATATAAGTGCAGAAAAAATGCGTCTTATTTTAGATAAGTTATTATGTCGAGATCTTAATTTAGAAATGTTAGCGGACATGAATCCGTCCAAAGCATTTGATCAAACTCCTTTTGTTGATCGATTTGATACTTTTGTTGTGCCTATTTTAGATGTTTTATTAAAAGCTAAGGCAACTTTAGGCAAAATACCTGAAGTAGATGCTATTTTACTTAATGGTGGGATGACTTATTTTCCCCCTATTAAAGAAAGATTACAAAAACTTTTTGGTAATATTCCCATTCTTGACGGTAATCCTGATTTAGCCGTAGCTAAAGGTGCTAGTTTATTCGCTGCGGGAGCGTTAAAATCTGTAGAAAGAGTTAATCCTACTAATATTTATCTGGAAACTATCAAAAATGGCGAAACTAAGTTAGATTTATTAATAGCTCAAGGTCAAAAATATCCTTACAAAACTGTCCGAGATGGTTTTAAACTGCCAAATGATCGAGAAGGTTATGTGCAGTTTAATATTTGGGTGGGAATGGGTACTCAACCGAATATTAACACAACTCTTCAGAGATCTCGTCAAGTGATGCTCAAAAATCTTTTTGCCTCGAATCTTAAATCAGGAGATCTTTTAGATCTCGAAATTGAATATACTTTTGATGAGAGACTCTTATTAACTTGGGTTTCTCAACGCAATAAACAAGTAAGATTTAAAGTAGAGGTTGCTTCTGAGAGCAATCAAATCAATACAAATACGAAAAAAAGCACCACTGCAAAAAATACTTCTGTCGCTAATTCGATAGATCCAACAAGTTTAATTCCTCATATTTCTCGTAGTCGCAATGGAAAACCAGCAGATCCCAAAATTGTGGTTAAATTTAAAGATTGGGAAGATGTTGTTTTTCAATTAGACAAAAATTTTGCTAATGCTAGATTACATGAGCGTCGTCGAAATTTAGTTAAACAAACGGCGATCGCCTCTAATCGTAGTCAAATAATTGATGATTTAATTCGCTGGTTAGAAATAGATAGCTTTTTTAGCACTTCCCATAACCAAATCAAAACTTATATTGCCGTATTATCTTTAGGAGAAATTTTCGCTTCTCTTAATCCTAATGAATCCATGAATATCAAAAGTTCAGAAATAAAATTTGAACAATGGGTACAAATGAAGATAAATCAGGACTTATCAAAAATAGATAATCGACAATATGATGCCATCGTCAATTTACCGGGTAAACTATTATGGAATGGTTTTGACTTAAAATTAATTGAAGCCTTCAAAGCTTTTCAAAATGAACCTCGAGCATTAGTATTTCTCAATTCTCTTGGTAAATGTGGACAATGTAACTCTAATAATCTTACTTTTTTGCGTGGAGTCATTAAAACAAGTCGTCATCTATCACAAAAAGAAAAAGCAGCGTGGGCATTAGGACGTTTAATTAGTGCTGGACAACCAGAAGAGTATAGAATTGATTTTAAACAAGTAACCAGTATTACCAGTTTTGTCTTAGAGCAACTTTATCGTACAACGAAAGAACCGCAAGTCGCCCTAACAATTCTCGGTTGTGTATTTCAATGTTTAGGATGGCACGTTTTAGGTAATGAATTTAGTCCTCCTATTTATAAACAAATCGAGTAACTTCCTCAAGCGGATTTACCTGTTTATAACAATTTTCATTCTTATCCTCAAATCGAATCTCATTTTCATGCAAGATTAGAATTATTGCCAAAAATGTTAAATATTGCCACAGTATCAGAGGAAGAATCTAACGAATTAAAACAATTATTTATCGAGTTAATTAGAGAATAATCATAACTTGAGCTATCATCAACACTTATTGCTTAGATTTTGTCTTGCACCTCTATGATAAATTGTTGGTTAGGGCTGCAGAAAAGGGAAAAGTTTTTATAATTGAGATAAACTGCACTTTAATTGATTTTAAATATTTTTTTTCTAAATTTAATCATTAATCTGTCAATATAAATTAAATATAACAAAAATAGTCATGCTCCAAAGTATCAAAGTCGGGCGTAAAATTGATTCTCTCTGGTTATGGCGAAATCTCTCTTTTTCTTTAGTTGAGGGAACACGTTTAGGATTAATTGGAGCTAGTGGAACGGGGAAAAGCCTTCTCTTACGGGCGATCGCCGGACTTGATCCCTTACAGGAAGGAGATATTAAATATCAAGATCGTTCTTTGTCGTCTTGGAATTTACCGATGTATCGTTCTCAAGTTATCTATTTACATCAGCAACCAGTTATGTTTGAGGGAACGGTAGAAGCTAATTTAAAAGCAGTTTATCAATTATCAGTCCATCGTCACCACCATTACGATGGCCATAAAATTATCAGTTTACTTGATCTATTTAATCGTCCTTGGGAATTTTTGCAAAAACAAGCCACCAGTTTATCAGGAGGAGAAAGTCAAATAACAGCATTAATAAGAGGGTTACAACTAGAACCGATGGTTTTATTATTAGATGAATGTACTGCATCCTTAGACCCCACAACAAAATCACAAGTAGAATCGGCGATCGCTACATGGTTAGAGCAAGATTCCCGAAGAGCCTGTATTTGGACAAGTCATGATTCTCAACAAATTCAAAGAGTAACTAATGAGCAACTTTTACTTTCCAAATATACCGGCTAAAAGCATAATTGAGAAAATCAGGGATAAATCCCTTACTACAAACTATTATCTATTACCCATATGTCAGATAATTACCTTTCGTTAAGTTACGGACAACTGGCTATTTCTTGTTTATTAATTTTAATCAATGTTATCTTATCTCTAAGGTTACGATTGGGATTAGAACGCTCATTAATCATAGCATCAGTGCGAATGGTACTACAGTTATTATTAATTGGCTATGTGCTTGAATGGTTATTTGCTCTTTCCGATCCTTTTTCCGTATTGGCGATCGCCTTATTAATGGCAGGAATAGCGGGAATATCTGCAGTTAATCGCACTTCTCGTAGATTTTCAGGTATTTATTGGCAAAGTTTACTATCAGTATCGGTGTCAGCATTTATCGTTACCAATTTATCTGTAGCAGGAATTATTCAAGTAAAACCTTGGTTTAACCCTCAATATTTAATTCCCATGTTAGGGATGATATTGGGCAATACTCTCACAGGAATCTCTTTAGGTTTAGAGCGGTTTATGGAAGGATTAGTCATTAATCGTAACGCTATAGAAACTTTACTTGCATTAGGTGCAACACGGTGGGAAGCTACCCATAGAGAAATTCAAATAGCAGTAAAAACAGGCATGATACCCACAATTAACTCCATGATGGTTATGGGTTTAGTCAGTTTACCCGGCATGATGACAGGTCAAATTTTAGCAGGTGCTAGTCCCATTGATGCGGTACGTTATCAAATTGTTATTGTATTTGCCATCGCTTCAGCAAGTGCTTTAGGAACTATAAGTGTAGTTTTATTCGCTTGGTGGACACTTTTAAGTCCGAATCATCAACTTAGATCTGATCGTTTACAATAGACTTGTTGCACAAGTTAGGCAACGGGGCAACGGGGCAACGGGGCATCGGGGCAATGGGCAAGGATGCACTGGTAAAATCTTCATTGTGGTTGTTACGAGCAATGACTAGCATTTGTTAGTTATCTCCTCAAAAGAATCCTCGTGGAAGACAGCCCGATGGAGTGTCAACTCCGTTACAATAGAAAGTTAAATCTTATTTTAATTATTATTTGTAATGTTATTAACGGAAAAATCCACAGCAGAAAAATTTATCGTATCTTCAAACTCTCATTCTTCCCCTAATCAAGGATTATTACCCATAACTGCCACTATCAATGACAAAAATCATCTTGTTATCGGTGGTTGTGATGTCACTGAATTAGTCACTAAATTTGGCTCACCTTTGTATATACTTGATGAACAAACTTTGCGCACTTCTGCAAGTCAATATCGTGATGCTTTTCAGGAATTTTATGCCGGAGAATCTCAAGTTATTTACGCATCTAAAGCATGGAGTTGTATGGCGATCGCCAGTATTTTAGCCAGTGAAGGCATCGGTTTTGACGTAGTGTCAGGAGGAGAGCTTTACACCACAACAAAAGCCTTAGAAATTAGCGGTTTTACTACCGAAGAAATTAGCAATAAAATCTATCTTCACGGTAATAATAAATCTGTCAGTGAATTAGAATTAGCGATCGATAGCAAATGTAAAATAATAGTTGATAATTGGTTAGAATTGGAAACTTTAGCCCGATTAACCGCCGAAAAACAAAAATCTGTCAATATTTTAATTCGTTTAACCCCCGGCATTGAATGTCATACCCATGACTATATTCGCACAGGAAGCATTGACAGTAAATTCGGTTTTGACGCTAATCAACTAGAAGCAGTTTTCACCTTCGTCAAAGAAAAACAATTTTTGAACCGTAATGGCTTACACGCTCATATCGGCTCACAAATTTTTGAATTACAACCTCATAACGATTTAGCCGGTGTGTTAGCAGATTGGTTTAAAAAAGCTATTGATTATGGTTTACCCCTCACAGAATTAAATGTTGGTGGCGGTTTAGGCATTCGTTACACCGAATCTGATGATCCTCCAAGTATTACAGATTGGGTTAAAACCGTAGCTCAAGCCGTAACTAAAGCCTGTGAAGAAAGAAATTTGGCCTTACCTAAATTAATTGCTGAACCAGGGCGATCAATGGTTGCAACTGCCTGTATTACTGCTTATACTGTTGGAGGTAGAAAAGTAATTCCTCATGTCAGAACTTATATTTCCGTAGATGGTGGAATGGCTGATAATCCTCGCCCTATAACTTATCAATCTCTTTATCAGGTAGTAATTGCCAATAAAATGTGTAGTGAAAACACCGAAATAGTAACTATTGCGGGTAAACATTGTGAATCTGGGGATATTTTGATTAAAAATATTGAAATTCCTGATACTCAACCCGGAGATACTTTAGTGGTTTTAGCCACAGGTGCATATAACTATAGTATGGCATCCAATTATAATCGTATCGGAAGACCAGCGGCTATTTTAGTTAATGAAGGAGAAGCTAATTTAATTATTCGTCGTGAAACTTACGATGATTTGGTGAAACAAGACTTATTACCTAGTCGATTAGTAATTAGTAATTAGTGATTAATGATTAGTGATTAGTGATTAGTGATTAGTGATTAGTGATTTGTCATTTGTCATTTGTCAATTGTTATTAGTTTTGAAACATAGATTTTGTCGTATCATTCTAAATTCTAAATTCTAAATTCTAAATTCTAAATTCCTCATTCCTCTGTGATATTATGTTTAAAGAACATTAGTAATAGTGAGTTGAAAATTGATGTTTTCGTCGGGTTTTCCTGACAATATATATGTAATGTTGCGACAAATTCTTGATTTAGGATTAGTTTTTTTCTCTTTTTACTTTCTTACTATACTAATTAAAGAGCGTCGTGCTCAATGGATGATTAGAGGATTATTAATTTTAATTATGATCCTTTTCATTAGCGATCGAGTATTCAATTTAACTTTATTTAGCTTTTTTTTAGAAAGATTAATCTTAATCTGTTCTCTTTCAATGGCGGTAGTTTTTCAGTCTGATTTTAGGCGTTTTTTAGAGCAACTAGGTAAAGGACAAATTAACCTCTTTTTTGAGTCTAATTATTCTTTGCCTAAAGAAAATAGTGTCATTGATGAAATAGTTGATGCCGTTAAAGAATTGTCTCAAAATCGTACGGGTGCTTTAATGATTATTGAGACTTTTAACACTATAGAAGAGAGAATTTTTCTTAATCCAGGAGTAAAACTTAACGCTGAAATTAGCAGAGAATTATTACAAACAATTTTTCAAACAAAAACTTTACTTCATGATGGTGCAGTGTTTATTCGAGGCTCAGAAATCGTCTCCGCTGGGGTTATTTTACCATTGTCTGATCGGAATGCTTCAAGACAGTTAGGCACTCGTCACCGTGCGGCTATGGGCGTTACCGAAATAGTTGAAAATTGTATTTGTATAGTAGTTTCTGAAGAAACAGGTTCTATTTCTTTAGGAGAAAAAGGTCTTTTAAATCGTCCTTTAACCAGTACAAAATTAAAGGAATTATTAGAAGAAAAACTTTTAACACCCAAAGAAGGAGAGGTAGTAACAGGGGTTACTCGTTTAAGCAAAAAATTAGGTTTTAAAGGTTTAAATCTGTTAATGAGTTTCCTCAAACTAGATGACGGAAAATCTCGAAATCAAAATTATATACCAAAATCATCTTCTCGAAAGAAAAGAAATTAAACTTAGGAGTTTAAACCCATTGATTATATTTGACTACTCTAGCAATCCTAAAATCGAATAAAAATTTTGTTAAACTTGTGAAAATTATCATCATCTGAGCAAAAGAGGTTATTAATGTCAACGGAAACCGATAAAAATTTAGTACCTGTTACAGTTTTAACTGGTTATTTAGGTGCAGGAAAAACTACATTACTCAATCATATTCTCACCTATGAACATGGGAAAAAAGTTGCTGTTATTGTTAATGAATTTGGAGAGGTTGGTATTGATAATCAATTAGTGATTTCGGCAGATGAGGAAATTTTTGAGATGAATAACGGCTGTATTTGTTGCACCGTCAGGGGTGATTTAATGCGTATCATCGGTAATTTACTTAAAAGAAGAGATAAATTTGATCACCTCGTTATTGAAACTACGGGATTAGCTGATCCTGCTCCAGTAGTACAAACTTTCTTTGTCGATGAAGATTTAAAGTCACAGTTACTCTTAGATGCTGTGGTGACAGTTGTGGATACTAAACATATTCATCAACATTGGGAGGCCGAAGAAGCCCAAGAGCAAATTGCCTTTGCCGACATTATTTTACTTAATAAAACAGATTTAGTTACTGTTGATAAGTTAGAAGATTTAGAAACTCGGATTCGGGATATAAATGCCATCGCTAAAATTTATAGCACCAAAAATGCTAATCTTAGTATGGATCATCTCTTAGGTATTAGAGCCTTTGATCTTCAACAAGCCTTAGAAATTGATCCTTATTTTCTCTCCGAAGATGCTCACGAACATGATGAATCAGTTTATTCTGTAGCGATCGTGCAATCTGGTAAAGTTGATTTAGACAAGTTACACTGTTGGATGACAGAATTATTAAAAACTCAAGGTACTGATATTTTCCGCATGAAAGGTATTTTAAATGCGGATGAGATGGATAATAGAGTGGTTTTTCAAGGGGTGCATATGTTGTTTGATGTTACAGTCGATCGCCTTTGGAAACCAGAAGAAACTCGTAAAAATGAATTAGTATTTATTGGACGTAATTTAGATGAAAAGCAGTTAAAAGAGGATTTTCAAGGGTGTCTAGTCTAAATAATCCTAACTTAAAATTACAGTGGCAGGGACAACTAGATGAATATATTACCGCTTTGTGTTGGTCTCAAGATGGTACATTAGCCATAAGTTCAGCCGGGGGAGAAGTAACATTATTTTCAAAACAACTGCAACAGATTTTGAAATCTAACCGGAAAAAAAATTCCATCCTTTGTTTAGACTTTTCTGCTGATGATCAATTTTTAGCCGCTGGAGGTGAAGATGGTGAACTGAAAATTTGGCAATTTCCCCAAAGACAATCATTTAATATTCTCTATGATAACTCAAAATGGATAGAGAATTTAGCATGGCATCCTCAAGAAAATTACCTCGCCTTCACTCAAGGGCGTAATGTACTAATTTGGGATGCCGTTTCTCAAAAAATTATCGCTACTTTACCTTTTAAAAATTCCTTTGTCTTAGATTTAGCTTGGAATCCTAACGGTGAACTTTTGGCGATCGCTGGTAACGGGGGAGTAAAAATTTGGGATTGTCATAATTGGCAGGATGATCCCTTTTATCTTGAAATGAATGCCGCTGCCCTTAAAATTAGTTGGTCGAGCGATGGTGAATATTTAGCTGTAAGTTCTCTAGATAAAATAGTGTTAGTGTGGGGAGGAGGAAATTTAGTCCCCTGGCGACTTTTAGGATTTAGTAGCAAAATTCGTAACCTCAGTTGGTCTCCAATTTCATCAGGAGAACCCCCTATTTTAGCCACCTCTTGTATGGGAGATATTATTTTATGGAAAAGAACAAAAAATGAAGATCGAGCTTGGAATGCCTCTGTGTTAAAACACAATAATAGCATAATTCACGGTTTGCAATTTCACCCTCAAAATTTTCTTTTAGCTAGTGGTAATGAAGAAGGTAGTTTATTGTTATGGAAAAATAATCAAAATTTAGCTCAAAATTTTCCAAAAATATCTGAGAGTTTTTCTTGTTTAAAATGGGATTTATCAGGACAAAAATTAGCCCTAGGAAGTAAAAATGGTAAGATAATGATTTTTCAACTAGAAGATCAAAATTTAACTTAAAGTTAAAAATAAAAGTGTAAAGGTGCAAATATTATGTCATAATTAAAACCATTGTCTATTTAGATCTAACGCCCGTGGTAGCGACGAAAATTCATCAACCCCATACGAATCATCATTTAAGAACAGGCTGGAAAGGTTTAATTGAAGAATATAAATCTTACTTACCAGTGACTTCTGAAACACCTATTATCACATTGAGAGAAGGAAATACCCCTTTAATTCCCGTTCCCGTTATCTCAAACATGATCGGTCGTAACGTAAAAGTATTTGTCAAGTATGATGGCTTAAATCCTACAGGATCATTTAAAGATCGAGGCATGACAATGGCAATATCAAAAGCAAAAGAAGCTGGAGCAAAAGCTGTAATCTGTGCAAGTACAGGAAACACTTCTGCTGCGGCCGCCGCCTACGCCACAAGGGCAGGAATGAAAGCATTTGTGATTATACCCGATGGTTATGTAGCTTTAGGAAAATTAGCTCAAGCCTTAATTTATGGAGCAGAAGTATTGGCAATTGAAGGTAATTTTGATCATGCTTTAACCATTGTACGAGAAATAGCAGATAATTACCCCGTCACCCTGGTCAATTCCGTTAACCCTTATCGTTTAGAAGGGCAAAAAACAGCAGCATTTGAGGTAGTAGATACCTTGGGATATGCCCCTGATTGGTTAGCTATTCCAGTAGGTAATGCTGGGAATATAACAGCTTATTGGATGGGTTTTTGTCAGTATCACAGTGAAAATAGATGCGATATATTACCTCGAATGATGGGATTTCAAGCCTCTGGCTCTGCTCCTTTCGTGGAAGGACATCAAATCTTAAAACCTGAAACTATAGCTACTGCCATTAGAATTGGTAATCCGGCTAATTGGCAAAAGGCTTTAGATGTTAAAGAAGCATCTCAAGGAGAGTTTAATGCTGTTACTGACAGTGAAATTTTAGAAGCCTACCGTATTTTAGGCAGAGATGAAGGTGTTTTTTGTGAACCTGCAAGTGCGGCATCGGTAGCAGGAATTTTGAAATTAAAAGACCAAATCCCTGATAATGCTACTATCGTATCTGTTTTAACTGGTAATGGCTTAAAAGATCCTGATAATGCCATGAAAACTAGCGAACTTGGTATTCGATCAGGTATTAAACCAGATTTACAAGAAGTAGCTCGAATTATGGGATTTGAGTAATTAGAGGTTTTAACAAGCTAATTAACTAAAAAGTGTGCAGTTTTAGGGATTTTTGATCAAAAACTTAGTATTTTTAACCTTATTTTTTAACCACAGTTTATGTTTGATGTGTATATAAAAAACCTCAAAACCTTGATTTTTCATTATTTAACCTAATACCTGAAACCCGATACCTGATACCTACCCTCGATACTCATACTTTTTGAGCAACTCCTAATTAAAATTTAGCTTTGAGATAAACGCTTAACTTCTTCTCCTCCTAAAATTTTCTCCGCTTCCGCTAAAAACTGTGGTATTTTATCTTTATATTTACTATTAGTTAAACATTGAGTTAAATCAAATTCTTTTAATTTATCCGCTTTTTGTCCCGGAAACCAATGCCCTCCATTACCTAACAAATTGTAACGCATTTTGCCGTATTCCACTAAATCATAGGCTAAGGCTAAATTTCGTAACCATAAAATCATCGGAATATTAATATTGCCTGGTGTTTCTTCATGATTAGGTAAGCCAAGATGCCATGTGCTTAACCATTCTTCTCCTAACACTTCTTTGGCATGATTTTCTAACCTTTCGATAATTGGTGGTAACAATTCTTTTGCTTGAGGAAGTAAAGATAAAGTGGTTAAATGTTCATCAAAATCTGAAGGTTTTTCTGCACCGATACTTAAAGTATGCACTTGGGGATGAGATAAGCAAAATAAATTATTAAAAACTATGGGGGAAAGAGGTTGAGTCAGATTTCTTAACTTAAGTGGTGATTGATACAGCATTCCTCCTTTATTTGACGGACTAATAATAAATACTCCCATATCATGAAGATTTGCTTCTAATATTGCTTCCCAATTATTTTGATATATCCAATACCAATGTAAATTAACATAATCAAATTCATTGGTTTTAATGGTTTTGATAATTAAATCCGTTGGTGCATGGGTAGAAAAACCGATAAATTTTACTTTACCCTCTTGCTGTAACTTTCGGGCTTCCTCTAAACAACCATTCGATCGCATCGTATAATCTAATAATTGAGGAGTGTTAATGCCGTGAAAACCCAGTAAATCTACATAATCAAGGTTTAAATACCGAAGAGATTGATCAAAATTGGCTCTGAATACCTTACTATCTTCTTCAAGAGAAATTTTTGTTTGAATAATCAGTTTTTCTCTCGGTAATTTTGGCAAAATTTGTCCTAGTTGTATCTCGGAAGAGCCATAAAATCTAGCGGTTTCTATATGATTGATGCCAATTTCTAGGCTTTTTTTGATAGTTTTCTCTAAATTTCGTTGATTATCTTCAGGAATCTCACTCATAGGCAAATCTTGCCATTTATATTGATAACGCATTCCCCCGCAAGAAAATACGGGCATTAATAATTCTGTTCTACCAAATCGACGATATTCCATAATTACAAATCTTTTATATCAAGTGCGGATAATTACTTATAATTAGATACGGGCAAAATGCCCATTTTACATATTTTCTTTTATTATTATTTCAACGAACCTGATATTAGTTCTAGTCAACAGACTTAAATTATTCTAATTCTGAGTATAGTTTATTTTTGGTGTAAATTTGATCCAAATACTAATAATTTAAACCATAATCGAGGGTTAGACTTCGGTAGCCATGAATTTTGTTTTTCTAACCATTCTTTAAACCAACGGCTAAATAAGAGATTTTTCACAGCATCAAGGGTAAAAGCATTATATGCACCTAACCACCGAAATATATCTTTACTTCCTGCCATTTGCCAAATCCACCATAATAGAGGGGGATTTTTTCGTGCTGCTTTTAAGGCTAAACGGTTAAATGTTAGCCAATCTGTACGATCTTTTATAAATATTTCTGCTGTATTCGGTTCATCAGCAAGTAAGCCAAAGAAAGTGTTTAAAGTAGAGTTAATACGAGCAGGAGGTAGAATTTTATAGGTAGAAACCATCATTCCCTTAGAAAATAGCCAAGTAACTGCAATATTGCTTTGATATGCCTGAATTTGATTTAAAGATTCTCCGTCTAATAAGTTTAATTTGAGGGCATAATCTAATAAATTGGTTAATTTGCCTAAATTTCGCACTAATGAGCCAAAACCTGTAAAAATCAATGGTGATTGTAAGGAAGCTGCATCCCCTATCGTTAATACTCTATCCGTAGCAATTTGGCGATCGCCTTGATTAACAGTAAACTTGCCTGGAATATAACCAAAAGTAGGTTTTTTCCATGTTAATTGATCCATGTCACAACGACGATATTCGGGTAAAATAGTGAAAAAGTCCTCATACATTTCTAATAATGAACCCGGATTATCAGGATGAACTTGATGATAATGGAATAGGTATATTGTCACCTCGTTACCTTCTGCTGGAAATAACTCCCAGATTAACTGTCTTCCTCTGGATATATCCCCGTGAGAAAATAAAACATCACCATATTGTCTATCCCACACCTCCTCTGAAAAACCTTCTACAATCGCCCCTACAGTAGGACAAACACTATCAAAAGCCTGATTACCTGAAATTTGCCATGCAATAGGAGAAGCCGTACCCATAGCGTCTATAAGCAGTCTGGCAGTGGCTTCTTTTTCTTCTTTAGTGTTTAAGTTAGTAGTGTTAATAGTCACTAAATCTTTGCCTATGGTTGCTCGGTTAAACTCTGTTTCTTCCCAAATTTCAGCTCCATATTTGCGTAATTTTTCACCGCATAATGTTAATAATTTAGAAGTATCGATCGCAATATTTAAAACTTGAGGAGTATGTAAAATATTTGCCTTTAAATTAGAAGGATTATTACCATCAAAAAATTTACTAAAACCATCCTTATATTCAGCAGCAATTATAGATTCAAATTCTTTTTTGGTAAATAAACCTAAATCAATTAAAACCTGAAATTCTGGGCGAGAAATATTCCATTCACGGTTCATCCTGCCAAATTTTAAACGTTCAATTAGTAAAACACTATAGCCTAATTTTGCCATTAAAGCGGCATGAATCGCTCCTAATGCACCACCAACATAAACTATATCATAATCTGCTTTTCCTGTAGTTTGATCTTGAAAAAGAACTTGTTTGAGAGGAGTTTTTATGGTATTTTCACCTTTACTTTTAACACTATCTCGCCACTTTTTTTCCCACCAATAAGCTCTAGTTAAATCATATTCACCTTGAGGCATTTTTTGAAAAAATTTAACGGTATTAGGATAATAAGATTCTAAAGCGGTGAAAATGGATTGATGAGTTAAATCTATGTCAGGTAAAGAAGGATAATGAAGTGGAAATTGTTGATTAATAGCAGTTTCTAATTCTCGTTTAATTTTATGCTCATTAATGACTTGTTTTTCACCCCAACGGAACATTTTTAAGTAAGTAGTGCGTTGTAAAGTCCAAGTAAAAATTGATAATTCATGATTATCAGCTAACTCCAAGCGAATACCGTCACGAGTATTAACTTTTTTGCCTTGAGAGGGTTGCCATGTATTGTGTAACCAATCACAAATTAATTGAGGATTAGGGTTAGGAATTTCTAAATATAAGATTTCGGTTAATTTCATCTATATAAGTATTTGATTAAAATATCAGTATTAATTACTACTTATTATCTAACAAAATGATGACCCCTAAAGATTGGCACATAAAAAACTGTCACAAAGGAATGAAAATCTGATTCGGAATCGTTTTAAGCTAGAGAGATAAAAGTATCGGATAATTTATCCCCAAAAATCATGACTAACACATCAGACATTCAACCGAATCTCAGTCATCATGAAACAACTATTACTTCTCATATTTCTCCTTGGTTAATCAAAATAGCTTATGTTTTAGCCACTAAATTGATTTTTCCTTTTTTCTTCAAGAAAATTATCATCACGGGGAAAGAAAATGTACCGAAAAATGGAGCCGTAATTATTGCACCTACCCATCGCTCTCGTTGGGATGCGTTAATAGTTCCTTATGCGACAGGTCAATTAGTCAGTGCTAGAAATCCTCATTTTATGGTATCTGCCAACGAAATGAAGGGGCTTCAAGGGTGGATTGTGAAAAGATTGGGAGGATTTCCCGTTAACACCGATAAACCTGGTTTAGATAGTTTACGTCATAGTTTTGATTTATTATGTCAAGAAAAAATGGTGGTTATTTTTCCCGAAGGAAACATTTGTCGGACAGACGAAGTTCAACCTTTAAAAAGAGGCATTGCCAAAATTGCCTTAGATGTAGCGGAAGAAAAACCAGAAATAGACATAAAGATTTTACCTATAAGTATTAAGTATAGTGAACCGGTGCCAAGTCGTGGCTGTAGTGTGACAGTTAATATTGGGGAATGTTTAATCGTCAAAGATTATAAAGGAAAATCCAGTCGAAAAGATAGTATTGCTTTAACTGCTAGTTTGACTACATCTCTGAAAAATATTTGTATTTCATAATAGTTTTTTAAACAATACCATAATCAGATAATTCATTCAGTAAGCAAAATTAATCGATGCCCTTTACTTTTCTCAAATCCATAATAACAATGGGTTTAAACTCATTGCCTATATACAATTAATTTTACCTCAGTACTTAAGATAGTTTTTCTGACTCTATCATTAAAATGAAAATCTATGGAATATGTCACTTTAACTGAATAACAAAGCCTTACTCATAATCTCAATGGAAGGTTTTTTCCCCGTCCAAATTTCAAAAGCCTTAGCACCTTGTTGCACTAACATTTCACTACCATCAATAATAATTCCTCCCTGTTTTTGAACTTCCTGTAAAAATAAAGTAGGGCGAGGAGTATAGATTAAATCATAGGCGATCACGTTTGGTTTGACAAGGCTATTTTGTTCTTTTGTCAAGGGTGAAATGTCAATATTTGGATACATTCCGAGGGGCGTAGTATTAACAATTAAATCACTATGGGGAATTAAATCACCAATTTGATGCCAACCATAAACTGAAATTCGGCAATTAAGACAACTATACAGAAAACTATCCTTAAAGGCATTTAATTTCTGGAAATTTCTCCCTACTACTCTAATTTCCTCACAGCCTAATTGCTCTAAACCTACAATGACGGCACGACTAGCACCACCGGCACCGATTACAAGAGGTAATATATTATGCCAATCTCGATTTAATTCTTTGAGAGGAGCGATAAAACCATCTATATCGGTATTTGTACCCTGCCAACCATTTTTAGTTAACCATACAGTATTAACCGCACCTATTTTTTTAGCATATTTTGAGACATTTGTCAAGAAAGGGATGATATTTTCTTTGTGAGGAATAGTAACATTAAAACCTACTAAATTTATTGCCTGAAACCCTTTTAAAACTGTTTCTAAGTCTTCTTTTTTGACAAGAAAAGGAATATATACATAATCCAATTTTAAGGCTTCGATGGCGGCATTTTGTATTAATGGTGACTTAGAGTGTTCGATGGGATCACCAATAATACCTAATAATTTAGTTGTACCTTTAATTTGCATCGTTGAGATAAACTGCCGGAATTTTAAAAATCAATAGCCTAATTTTATCTTGAATTGAGATATATTTATTTGTGTCAAAAGCAATCTTATTTAATTTGTGGCATTTCCGATAAAAATTGAGAAACGAGAAATAAGAAATGACTTGAGTTTGAGAGTTAAGCTAAAACGCATTTAACTTACATTTTTTCCTAACTCCTAACAACGGGTTTAAAACCCTTTGCCTGAGCAAAAGTTTACCTCTTCCCGTGAGAGAGTCGAGCTAAAAGTCACCCTTTAAGCCTCTCCTTCAAAACCGTGCATCTACCCTTGGAGAGTTACCAGATTCGGCTTCTAGCTAGAACAAAAGGGGATAGCTTCCCACCATGATGATGTTACTTCAGAGCAGGTAGAAGAGAGAGTCAATTGGCAGTACAATGGAAGGAATTTAACCTTCAAAAGACATCAGTTATTCAGATTTATGGGTTCTGAACGGGTGGATTTCATTATGATAATGATTAGCACCCAACGAATCGCACTCTTCCCTCTTCCCTACCTCCCTCTCAATTTTCCCACCTCTGAAGGAGTTTTTATGACAATCACTACCTTAACTGACAAAGTTATTTTGCTACAGGTTCTCTTGCTAAGAATTTTTCTAACTCTGTAAGTGCATCTGCATCTACTTTCGTTTGCATCGGACAGAATTTAGGTCCACACATAGAACAAAACTCTGCTTCTTTGTAAATATCCGCAGGTAATGTCTCATCATGGTATTCTCTAGCTCGATCAGGATCTAATGATAACTCAAATTGGCGATTCCAGTCAAAGTTATAACGAGCGTGGGATAATTCATCATCTCTGTCTCGAGCACCCGGCCGATGACGGGCAATATCCGCCGCATGGGCCGCAATTTTGTAAGCAATTAAGCCATTGCGCACATCTTCAGCGTTAGGTAATCCTAAATGCTCTTTTGGTGTAACATAACATAGCATCGCTGTACCGTACCAACCAGCCATAGCAGCACCGATCGCACTGGTAATATGATCATAACCCGGAGCAATATCTGTTACCAGAGGGCCTAATACATAGAAAGGTGCTTCAGAACACTCCTCCATTTGTTTTTTAACGTTAAACTCAATTTGATCCATCGGTACATGACCTGGTCCTTCTACCATCACTTGTACGTCATGTTCCCATGCACGGCGAGTTAATTGTCCTAAAGTTTTCAACTCTGCTAACTGGGCTTTATCCGAAGCATCATGGGTACAACCAGGGCGTAAAGAATCCCCTAAACTGAAAGAAACATCATATTTTTTAAAAATTTCGATAATTTCATCAAAATGGGTATAAAGAGGATTTTGTTTATGATGATGTAACATCCAACGGGCAATAATTCCACCGGCACGAGAGACAATTCCAGTAATTCGATCACGCACTAGGGGCAAATGTTGAATTAAAATTCCTGCATGAATAGTCATGTAATCAACACCCTGTTGAGCGTGTTTTTCGATGATGTGTAAAAAGTCATCAGGGGTAAGTTTTTCGATGTTACCGTGAACACTTTCTAAGGCTTGGTAAATTGGTACAGTACCGATGGGAATAGGAGAAGCCTTAATAATTGCTGTGCGGATTTCGTCTAAGTTACCACCACCTGTGGATAAATCCATTAAGGTATCAGCCCCATATTTGACAGCTAAATGTAGTTTAGCAACTTCTTCGTCAATATTAGAACTATTGGGAGATGCACCAATATTCGCATTTACTTTGCACTTTGACGCAATACCAATGGCCATAGGTTCAAGGTTAGGATGATTGATATTAGCAGGAATAATCATTCTTCCCCTTGCCACTTCTTCTCGAATTAAATCAACTGGGAGATTCTCTCTTTTTGCTACATAGTGCATTTCTTCGGTGATGACACCTTGACGAGCATAGTGCATTTGAGATACATTAGCCTGTCCATGACGTTTAGCAATCCATTCTGTACGCATATTTTATCCTCAATAAACAGCTTTCCTACGCTGGTATTACCCAGTCTCAGGTTCTAAGGGTTTTTCTCAGCCTAATTTTTTAGACACCCCTAGCTATGAGGTTTATTCTATCATGTTCTGATCTTGATAAAGTAATTGATCAAGGTAATTTGGGTTTTCGGGCGATCGCCCTAGTTACAGCAATAGATCACATTACAATTATCAACTGGGTCAAACAATCAGGGGAATTGCTATCAGATGAGCTACCCGACAATCAAGAAATACTTAAAGTTACGGAGATTGATGAACTACAAACCTTGATCGATGACAAAAAATATAAAGTATGGTTTTAGACGGTAGTTACTCATTAGAAACCAGAAATATTATTATGGGTAATTGGCGATCGCTGAAATTTAAAAATTTATCTTGAAATGTGAGTGAAAGACCCTCGTTGAATTTCACAACAAAAAAATACCCACAGAAATCAACGAGGGATGTAAACGAACCAACAAATAAAATCGAGCGTCAGCGAGTCCTTAACTTTCAA
>NZ_VRZC01000059.1 GCF_016743215.1 Geminocystis sp. GBBB08 | reverse complement strand
AAATTAGCTAGGAGACAAAAACAGTTAGCTAAAAAGCAAAAAGGCTCTAATAATCGTCAGAAAGCGAGAAAAGCCGTAGCTAAAGTACATGAAAAGATAACCAGATGTAGAGAAGATTTCTTACATAAACTATCACGCAAAATAGTTGACGAAAATCAAGTCATTTGTCTAGAAAATTTAGCAGTAAAAAACATGGTAAAAAACCACAAACTAGCTAAGTCAATTAGTGATTGTGGTTGGGGTCAATTCTGCACTATGCTTAAATATAAGGCGGAATGGGATGGTAAAATTTACCTTGAAGTAGATAGATTTTTCCCTAGCTCTAAAACCTGTAATAACTGCTTACATCAAATAGATAATTTAAGTTTAGATATTAGAGAGTGGCAATGTCAGAACTGTGGAACGATACATGACAGGGATATTAATGCCGCTATCAATATCAGGGATGAAGGTTTGCGTATTTTAAAAGCGGTGGGACACATCGCGATCGCTTCTGGAGAGAGAGTAAGACCGAGTAAAGGTACTGCTTTTACAAGGCATCACTCAGTGAAGGAAGAATCCTAGCCGTTCACGGCGAGGAGTTGTCAATCCCATTATCTTAAAAGAAAATTAGGAATATTTAAATAAAATTGCATCATCAAATTGACAGAAAAATTTTTTAACAAATTTGATCCTAGAAAGTCACACATTAAGTTAATCTTTTTTAGGGAACAAAAAATTAATATTTGTAAAGATAAAAAATATGGAACGTACTTTCTTAATGGTAAAACCCGATGGTGTACAACGTAACCTCGTAGGTGAAGTTATCCAACGCCTAGAAAAAAAAGGCTTTACCCTTGTAGGATTAAAATTATTATCCGTGTCTCGGGAATTAGCTGAGAAGCATTATGATGTACATAAAGAAAGAACCTTTTTCGCTGGTTTAGTCGATTTTATTATTTCTTCTCCGGTAGTAGCAATGGTTTGGCAAGGTGAGGGAGTCGTTGCTTCCGCTCGTAAAATTATTGGGGCAACCGATCCTTTAGCCGCAGAACCGGGTACAATTAGAGGTGATTTTGGTGTTAGTATTGGACGTAACCTCATTCATGGTTCAGATGCTATTGAAACTGCTCAAAGAGAGATTGCTTTATGGTTTAAAGAAGACGAACTTGTTTCATGGGAAAATGTAACAAAACCTTGGTTAATTGAATAATTAATGAGGAATTTGCCTCCTTGCCCCCAACTTTGGGGGAGTAATACTTATCGCACTACTCATAATGTGACCAAATAGAAACAACTTTAATTGTTTTAGTTTCATCATTAACGGAATAGACAAGACGATGTTTAATATTAATTCTTCTTGAATAATAGCCTTTGAGATTACCTGAAAGTTTTTCGTAAGGTAGTTGATAAGGATTAGACTTAAGAATTTGAATCAAATTTTTAATATTGGTTTCTAAATTAGCAGATTTTAGCTTTTTTGTATCTTTAACTACGCTTCGACTAAATTCAATCTTCCAATCCATTTAACTATTTAACTCCCTCAAAAAATCTTCTTCTGATAACCAATCATTAGCTTCCTCGGCTTGTTTTATGGATTCGACTAAATAAGGTATCGATTGTAAATAAATTGTTTCTTGTAAACTTTCCCAATCTTCTTTAGATAACAAAACAGCGTCACCTTTTTTACTGGTAATAATTCTTGGTATATGATCTTTATTCACTTGCTCTACTAAATTAAAAAAATTAGCTCTAGCTGAAC
Organism: Geminocystis sp. GBBB08; assembly: GCF_016743215.1. Classification (GTDB taxonomy): domain Bacteria; phylum Cyanobacteriota; class Cyanobacteriia; order Cyanobacteriales; family Cyanobacteriaceae; genus Geminocystis. The sequence goes on along the minus strand of NZ_VRZC01000059.1, from coordinate 19,013 downwards.
TAGCATTAACAATTTCCATAAATACTCATTAGTAATAGTACGATTTATTGTACCATATTTCCTACTTTTTCTTTCTTGTTACGAATAAGGAATTATATCTAAGATACCTATTCTATAATGATCAATTATTAATTATAAAATCAAATAATATAAATTATTAAGATGTTTAAATACTTGGGAAAAATAGCAATTATTTTTAGTATAATCTTTGCTATATCATTTAATTTTCTTACTCCTGTTTTAGCATTAGGAGGACTACAACCTCCCTTAAATAAACCTGCCCCAGAATTTACATTACCCACGAATACAGGAGATGGTGATATTTCTTTGAGGGATTATCGAGGTAAATGGGTAGTTTTATATTTTTATCCTCAAGATTTTACACCCGGATGTACTATTGAAGCAAAAAGATTTCAACAAGATTTACCTAAATATAAAGCCATTAATACAGAAATAATTGGCGTTAGTGTCGATGATGTTAATTCTCATCAAGATTTTTGTGATGAAGAAGGCTTAAAATTTCCCTTATTAGCTGATACTGAAGGTAAAATAAGTAAAAATTATGGCTCATGGTTAAGCGGAAGATCTCTGCGTCATACTTATATTATCAATCCCAATGGTATTTTAGTTGCTCAATTTTTAGGAGTGCGCCCTGCTATTCACTCTCAAGAAATTTTAGCTACTTTAGAGCAATTACAAAAAACTTAATTTAAGATTAAATATCCATGTAGAGAAAACAAAACAACCAACGCCATAACATAATCAATGATTGAGAAAACCAATAATTATTCTTCGTAAACTTTGACAATTTTAGGGGATAATGTAGGAATACGAATACAAAGTAAAGTTAATAATGCTAATATATGTATTGACCAGTGGGCGATCGCTAATACCCAGACTAGGAATACAATAGTCGTAACAATAGCTAACATTAAATGAATTTCTTGGTTCGTACGTTGATATAGAAAGAAACTAATGATGGCGGTTAAGAGTAAGAGGGTTATGAATAAAGGAGTTATCATATAGAGTCACCTCGAAAATCTAGTAGTGTGATTAAGTCAGGTATTAATTATCTGTTTAAGGTAAAAAAGTAATCGATAATAAATAATGTTGAGTTATTTTTAGCTTTGACTATAAGGTAACATCTTTTTCTGTGTTTTATAATTAAATGAGGTACTTTTACTTACATTGTTGCAAAAGTTAATCTTTCTTCATATTTTAAGAAAGAGTTGATCAAAAAGTTTTTAGGAGTCTGCTAGTTTTCTTTGACATTTTGGGCAAAAATGACTCGCCCTTCCACTAATTTTGATTTTCTCAATTAAAGTATCACAAATTCGGCAAGGTTGATTTTTCTGCCCATAAACTAAGGCAATACCGCCATAATTACCATTTACCCCTGTTATTTGCACAAAATCGCTAAAACTTGTGCCTCCAGAGGCGATCGCTTTTTCTAAGACATCGATAATCCCTAATCTCAGGGCTGAAATTTGGGAAAAGGTTAAATCAGAAGCAAAAGTGAGAGGATGAATGTTAGATTGAAAAAGAGCCTCATCTGCGTAAATATTTCCGATACCGGCAACTAGGCTTTGATCAAGTAATATAGTTTTAATGGAGCGACGACTTTTACTTAATCTTGATTGTAGATAAGAGTCAGAAAAATCAGGAGAAAAAGGCTCATATCCTAATTTTTGTAAACCAGTGATAATATTTTCAGGAGATTCATTGTCAGGAAGAAACCAAACTTTACCAAAAGTTCTCGTATCAATAAAGCGTAACTCTTGATTATCAGGGAAAAAGAAACGAATGCGAGTATGCTTATGTAAAGGAGAATCTTGTTGTAACCATAATAATTGACCAGTCATGCGTAAATGAATACAAAGCCAACCATAAGACAAATTTGCTAATAAATATTTACCCCGTCTTTGCCATGAAATAATTTTTTGTGACTTGATACCTTCTGTAAAGATAGTTTCCACAGGAGGATAAGCTAACGTACGAGGCAATAAAACTTCTGCTCCCATAAAAGTGAGTTCGGAGGTTGCCTTATTGAGCCCCCGACACACTGTTTCTACTTCAGGTAATTCAGGCATAAATTAAGCCTTATCAGATAAAATTAAACTAGATTATTTTTTCCCAGGAGCGGAAACTTCTTCTAATTCATGTTCAGCAAAATTGTTAGTGTTAACACCACCAGCACTACCACTAAAACCGTTATAGTTAACTGAATCAAAACGGACAATTACAGGGTAAAGGATACCGCTTTTATCAACACTAGCAACTGTTCCTACGTCTCTATACCAGTAGGATTCTTTGCGTAAAATTTTTACTTTTGAACCACGTTGAATTGCCATAAATTAAATTATTATTCTGAAAATGACCATCAAATAACAGATTACTACTTGTTTGCCCCAATGACATCAATTTTTACTTTAAGTTTTATTAAGTTTCAGTTAATCAGGTTATTTTTTAACCATGAAATCGCCTGAGCTCGATCGCTTAGATTGAGTTTTTGTAAGATAGTATGAATATGAACTCTGACTGTACTTTGAGTGATGTAAAGAATTTTGGCAATATCTTGATTCGTTTTACCTTCTGTCATCAGTTGTAAAATTTCCCTTTCTCGTTGAGTCAGTTGATTTAATGAAGAGGTAGTAGAATGATTAAAAGCTGATTGAATTTCATGGGTAGCGATGGAATCCCACCAAGAAGCACCAGCAATAATAGAGCGAATAGCTAAGATTAAAGTTTCGGCGGGGATACCTTTAAGACAATAACCTTGAATACCCACCTCGATCAAACGATTAATCAAAGAAGGCTCAGAACGAGAAGTAAGGGCTAGAATAGGTAATTTCGGATGATTTGACCTAATTTTTTGACAGGCTTCTAAACCGCTCATACGAGGCAAACCCACATCTAATAAAACTAAATCTAAAGGATGACGGTTAGTCAGATTAACCGCCGTTTCACCGTCTTGTGCTTCAGCTACAATTTGCAAATCCGCTTCTTGTTGTAACCTTACAGAAAGTCCTAATCGAAATAACTCATCATCTTCTACTAAAAGGATTTTTAAGATAGCCATATTTTATTTTTTTATTCGACATGACTATTAATAATAGGCGATCGCCATTAACTGTTTAAAATTTCTGATCAATGAATAATCATCTTAACCGGTTCTTAAACCAATTTTTCTTGTTTTGAAGATAAAATAACATTATTAAAAATAAGTTGTTAGAAAAGAAAAAATCTTAATTATTGATCTGTTTAAACTTTATTGCTAAAAGATTAGAGCATAATTAGGTTTATTTTATATCTTACTCAACAACTTTTATTGTTATATTAACTAATCAAAAAAAGTTTATTTATATGCGTGTAGGTATTAATGGTTTTGGAAGAATTGGTAGATTAGCATTTCGGGCGGGTTGGAGTAATCCTGATATAGAATTTGTCCACATCAATGAAATTAAAGGAGGTGTAGCTACGGCGGCTCATTTATTGGAGTTTGATTCTGTGCATGGGCGTTGGCACAAGTCGATTACCGTTGAAGATAATAAATTTATTCTCGAAGGAAAAACCGTTACTTTTAGTCAACATAGCACACCGCAACAAGTGCCTTGGGTAGATTTAGGAGTAGATTTAGTCATCGAATCTTCAGGTAAATTTCGCACTCCCGACACTTTAAATCCTTATTTTGAGAAGGGTGTGAAAAAAGTTGTCGTTGCTGCCCCAGTGAAAGAAGAAGCTCTTAATATTGTATATGGTGTCAATGATCATCTTTATAACCACGAAAAACATCATCTTCTTACCGCCGCTTCTTGTACTACTAACTGTTTAGCACCTGTGGTGAAAGTTATTCATGAAAGTTTAGGCATTAAACATGGTGTTATCACTACCATTCACGATGTCACAAATACGCAAATTGTTGTCGATGCACCTCATCAGGATTTACGCAGAGCGAGATCTTGTATTCAATCTTTAGTCCCAACTACCACAGGTTCGGCAACGGCGATCGCCATGATTTACCCAGAGTTACAAGGAAAATTAAACGGTATAGCCGTAAGAGTGCCGATGTTAAACGCTTCTTTAACAGATTGTGTGTTTGAAGTTAACCGTAAAACTAGCGTTGAAGAAGTTAATAGTTTATTAAAAAAAGCCTCAGAAGAAGAATTAAAAGGCATTTTAGGTTATGAAGAATTGCCCTTAGTATCTATAGATTACAAAGATGATCCTCGATCAAGTATTGTTGACGCACCCTCCACTATGGTTATTAATGACACTCAGATAAAGATTTTGGCATGGTATGACAACGAATGGGGTTACTCTAACCGTCTTGTGGAGTTAGTCGCCAAAATTAGTCGTTTAACTTAATTGCTTCTGTTTTATCTCGCAAAGGCGCAAAGACGCAAAGAGAAAATTGATAAAAAATTAAGTCTAAGCAAGTGTAATTTATTCCTCATTCTTAATTCTTAATTAGGATGTGCTGAATTAATCAGAAGGCTATAAAAATCAAAGGTTTTGACATAATACATTGCCTCAAAAATCCGCAGTTTTAGCAGGGGGTTTAAACCCCTTGTTTAGTCAAAAACTAGGTAAGTAATATCTGTCGTCAGACTCAAATTCCAACAATAAAAACTATTAAAACTCTTCCCTCTTCCCTACCTTCACGTCACCACTATGAGGCAACCCTTAATTATGGATAAAAATTTACGCAATTATGCCTTAGTAACCTCTGCTTATTGGGGTTACACTATTACCGATGGTGCTTTAAGAATGCTTGTTTTATTACACTTTAATAAACTCGGTTTTTCTCCTATTGAAATCGCTTTTCTATTCTTATTTTATGAAATTTTTGGCATTATTACTAACTTTTTAGGCGGTTGGATTGGCTCACAATTTGGTTTAAGATTAACTCTTTATGGTGGCATTTGTTTACAAATTTTTGCCCTAGTTATGTTAGGAGTAATTAACTTTGAATGGGCGACTTGGTTTCAAGTTTTATATGTCATGACTTCCCAAGCATTTTCAGGAATAGCTAAAGATTTAACTAAAATGAGTTCTAAAAGTGCAGTACGTTTAGTTGTACCAAAAAAGCAAGATTCAAAACTGTTTAAATGGATAGCAATTCTTACCGGTTCAAAAAATGCTTTAAAAGGATTAGGTTTTTTTGTTGGTGCAATATTATTAGATTTTTTTGGTTTTAAAAATGCTTTATTTATTCAAGCCTCAATTTTATTTATTATCTTTTTAAGCGGTCGATTTCTCCCCAAAAATTTAGGTAAAATTAAGGCAAAAATTAAATTTAAACAATTATTTTCTAAGAGTAAAGCTATTAATATTTTATCCTTAGCTCGATTTTTCTTATTCGGTGCAAGGGCTATTTGGTTTGTGGTTGCCTTACCTGTCTTTTTACGCACCAATTTAGGTTGGAGTTTTATTCAAGTCGGCACTTATATGGCTTGTTGGGTTATCGGTTACGGCATAATTCAGTCTTTTTCGCCAACAATTTTACGTCAAAATCAGGCAGGAAAAGCACCCCAAGCACGCACTATCCAAATTTGGACTTCTATTTTAACTATCATACCAGTAGCGATCGCCATTGCCTTTATGGCAGGATTAAATCCGCAAATCGTGATTACACTAGGATTAATTTTCTTTGGTATTATTTTTGCCTTCAATTCTGCGGTGCATTCTTACTTAGTGTTAGCCTATACAGAAGATGATGACGTTGCTTTAAATGTTGGTTTTTATTACATGGCAAACTCAGGAGGACGCTTATTAGGCACAATTACATCCGGCATCGTCTTTCAATGGGGTGGAATAGAAGCCTGTTTATGGATTTCTAGCTTTTTAGTCTTGATTGCGGCATTAGTATCATTTAAGTTACCACCTATTACTGAGTGACAGTATTTTTAATTATTTCTTCTATTTCGGAGGCGGTAATATTAACTTGATCTGACTTAGGATAGATGAATAATAATAATATAATTTGATTAGAAACTACTTGATATATTATCCGATAACCGCCGCTTTTACCAGTGGGAATATCGCTATTTTTTGCCCTGACTTTAAATACTGTTTGCTTAACTCCTATAATCTGATTTCCGATAAAGTTGTCTTTTTGTAACTCGTCAAGAATAGGTTGAATATCTTTTTTGATTTGTCGATAACGTTTCGCTAGTTGTTTTAGCTGACGTTTGAAAAAAGCAGTAAAGCGAATTTATGACATTTTTTTATTCTATACCTTCCCAAAGTTGTTCTAGGGGAAAGGTTTTACCTTTTTGAGCATCTAATAAACTTTGTTTAAATTCGGTGATTAATTCAGCTTTAATATCGTTATCAGGGGTTATTTCTTGACTAAGTAATTGAATGATATTTTCCCACATTCCCAATGGTATTAAAACATCAGTTTTTTTTCCTTCTTCGTTAGTCAAATACCGTACCTTATTTTTTAATATGTCCATATTCATAATCTTTTAAAGATATATAGCAATCCTAAATCATTTATGAATAATTAAAGATTAAAAAATGTAAATCTTATCATACTACTTTACCTGATCACTTATAGCTAATTTTTCTCCCCTAGCTAATATTTTGTAATTTAGGTGATAGTTTAATTCAGTTCATGGCAGTCAAAAACAAGAAGCAGTAAGATAATAATAAATATTTTGCTATCAACTAACAATCATGAGCGATTTATACACCGAAAAAGAACAAGAAAGAATTTGTTTTGTAGCTACTTTATTACAAAAAGCCAATAAGCAGATTCGTATTCTCAAGACTATTAGTTGGAATCCAGAAGTTAAAGAAGATTTTTTTACAAATCAAGCCCAAAAACTGCCAGAAGTTGACTATATCCCCTTTAATCCTGATCCTGTTATTGATATTATTAGAGAAGCTCGGAAAAATATATTCCCTCAAAGTTCAAAGGTTGACTTTTGGTTGGAGTGTCAAGCTGATGCTATTGAAAAAGCGGCAAGAATGTTAGCTAATGTCGGTAAATCCACCTTTTTTTCCTTCAGTCGTCTCGCTTATGGTGAACCTACCGCACCTTTACGTTATGATGATAAAACACCCTTACAATTAGCTCAAAGTATTAAAGATAATGTTGAACGCTTAAATGAGCTTCAATTTGTAATTAATTCGCCCACAATTTATTCCGCCGAAGAGATTGCCCAGAAAATCGATTACGTCATTAAACCTCACTTTGGAGAAGATGCCCCAGAAGTTGTAATTTTAGATCAACTTTCCGCTAATGCTTTAGCTACTTCCAAACAAATTCGTCTTCGTCGAGATGCTAAATTTACAGATCGAGATTGTATCCAATTGATTAATCATGAAGGTTTTATCCATGTTTTAACCTCTATTAATGGTAAAAAACAAGATAAATTACCCATTTTAAGTGAAGGACATATTGGCACAACTCGTACTCAAGAAGGATTAGCTGTATTTGCAGAAGTTATTAGCGGTAGCATGGAACTAAATCGCTTTCAAAGATTAGCAGATCGAGTTTTTGCCATTCAAATGGCTATCGATGGTGCCGACTTTATAGAAGTATATCAATATTTTCTCGAACGAACAGGAGGAAAAGAAGATCAATCCTTTGAAAGTGCCAGAAGAGTTTTCCGTGGCGGAGTTATCACTGGAGGCGCACCTTTTACAAAAGATGTGGTGTATTTATTAGGTTTATTAACCGTTAGTAGTGCTATTAATGCTATGTTTTCCGCCGGAAGAGCTGATTGTTTAAGATTACTGTTTTGTGGCAAATTAGATATAATGGACTTACCCGCATTAGCAGAATTAACAGAGTTAGGATTGTGTAAGTTACCCCAATATCTCCCCCCTTGGATTATTGATCCTCGTTCTTTGTTAGCATTATTAACCTATTCTACTTTTATGAGTAAAATTGATTTAGATACTGCTACTCAAGTAGCTAATAGATTGCTACAGGATACACCCATTATTAATTGTTCCTTAAATTTAGCAACTCCCCATTAGGGTTTACTCAACTAATCAGAAGGCTGTAAAAAAATCAAGGGTTTTGACATAATATATTGCTCGAAGAATTTAGAATGAAGAAATTGAGTATTGTTGCCTATTGCAAGAGTGCCCATTCCTTTCCCTCACCAAAATACTTTTTCAGCAACCCTTAATTAAACAATGCCAATGGTGAGCAAATAAATCCGGTTTTTGAACATTTATAGAGGCAATAGCAGGGGTAGCAGGAAAGGGCCAAAGGCGATCGAAAATGATATTATGGTCTAAAATCCGAAATTGTAAAAGATAAACAGAAGGAATAGCTTGAATAGATTTAAGTAACTCTTTTGCCAAAGTATATAAAGAAAGATCAATTTCTGAAGGTAAATCATAGGGTTGTTGATAATAATTGGGTAAAATTCCTTCACTAATAATCTCACCATACATTAACTTTTCAGAAGTAAAAATAATCGGCAACCATAAATCTCCAAGCCATAAATTATCTTTACTTACTTTATAGTCGAAATGTTGTTGTACCCATTTTCTTCTTTTTTCTACATCTCGACAGGCAAAATAAATTTGTTGAGCAGGAAAATTAAACCAATCTGGTAACTTAATGGTTAAAGGACAATAAATAGTATCTTGATTGGAGTCTGATATGTGTAGTGATTTTGACCATAAATCCGCACCACTAACGATATTTATTTGATGGCATGGATCTGATTCTATAATACTTTTGCTCAACGCTGAAGCCATCCTTTCTGCCACTGGTGAAGTTGGGCTAATTTTACCGTTATCCACTGGCGCATTGACAATAATAATAACTTTTGACATTCTCTAACGGGTGAAGTTCTTATTCTATTATTGCAGTTTAAGCTATTTATTTATATTGAATTATTGTGAATTATCCATCTTAACATTTCTATTTACTGAGATTTTCTTCTACTTTTGTCAATGGGTAAGTTCTAACATTATACGAATATGAGAGAAATATAGGTTTTGATTTCTTAGGTTTTAATATTAGACAATATGAAGTAGGTAAAACACACACTGGAAAAACATCAAAGAGAACGAGGAATGAGAAATGAAAAATTAGAAATTATGGCACCAGATCTTATAATTCCTAATTCCTCATTGTCAATTACTTTTCATATTCAGGGATTCTTTGTTTTTGAGGAATATTTACTTTTTGTGGACGATAATCAGACTCTACATCATCATCCCACATATTTTCTGTCAAAGAATCGTTGTCATAATCCCGTTTATTGGCAGAATCATAATTACTGGATTGATAACGGGGTACAGGTTCTCTTTCTACCACACTTTCATCCCAATTATTTTCTTCTACATTCTCGTCATATTCATCATAACTGATCGATTGTGCTTGACGACGTAGTGGAGGTGCTTTTACCGGTCTTGTTTCTTCCCATTCATCCTCATTCCAGTTTTCTTGTGTTACCACAGGACGATTACGCACAGTTTGTACTACTGGTTTTAGAGGTACTCCCGTTGGCAATTGATTTTCAGGGGGAGTAGTAGGAGCATAATACATTTCTTCGTCTTCTTTTTCCCAAATCGGTCTGCCGATGCCTAATCGTTCTAATATACCTACAGTAAGCTGAGTTAACCGTTCTTCCGCTCCTTCAAATACGATAATTCTATTTGGTCCACTACTGACAATTTCATCAACGGATAATTCATAAGTACTGATTAATTGTTCAGGAATCTGAGGATAACCAATAGCTGCTATGGTTAAAGAAAAAACTTGACCATCTACTAAGTTAAATTGAAAATCTCTGACTTTACCCAGTGGTTCACCTGTTTCTGTTACCACTTCACAATTAATTAGAGAACTGTAAATATCTATTTCGACATCTTCAATTACGTCCTCATTTTCGACTAAAATAACATCTCCTGTTTGAATCACAGTGTTGAGGTACATATATTTAGGAATACCTGACATCGCTAAACGATTATCTCTTAATCCTAAAGCTACTACTTCTCGACGATCAATATCAACTAATACTTCTCTTACTACTCCAAGTCGTTTTCCTGTACTTCGTGTTATCACCTGAGTGTTTAAAAACTCATTGCGTAAACGATTATCTGCATTTGTCATAATAGTTTATTGATAAAGGGAATTTAATTTAATTGAGATAGTTTAATTAATTTACTCTTAGTTTCTTTCTCGATAATAACTCAAAATATTGATTTTTAGGTCGAGTTTTAGTCATGTTACTATAAAGTTTTTCTAAAAAGGATCATCTTAACACAGTAATATAGTCAAGATCAACTTTTATCATCATCTTTAAATCTATGAATTGGTGGCGTAAACTCAATCAAAAACCTTTGGCAAAATTAGGTGCTATTACACTAATATTTTTTTATCTTATGGTGATAGGAGCGGATTTTATTGCACCTTATAATCCTTATTCTGCTCAAGAAAATGGTTCTTTATTGCCACCTACTACTATTTATTGGCGTAATTCTCAACAGCAATTTATTGGTCCTCATGTTTATCCTACCACTCAAGGGAAAACTGATGTAGAAACAGGCGATCGCTTATTAGAAATAGACTATACAAAACCATCACCAATACGCTTATTTGTCCAAGGTGAACCTTATCAATTTTTTAAGATAAAATTACCTTTACCGCCTAAATTTGAAGAAATAGAAATATTTTCAGGTTTTAAATTAAATAGACATTTATTTGGCACGGTGGGAGAAGGGAAAATTAACCTTTTAGGCACAGATGAACAAGGAAGAGATCAACTAAGTCGATTATTATATGGTGGCAGAATTAGCCTTTTTATTGGTTTAATTGGCATTGTAATTTCTTTTCCATTAGGTATGATAATTGGCGGAATTGCCGGTTATTATGGAGGCATTTTAGACAATATTTTAATGCGACTAGTAGAAGTTTTAATGACTATTCCGGGCATTTATTTATTAGTAGCATTAGCTGCGGTTTTACCCCCTAGTTTAAGCAGTGCCCAACGATTTTTATTAATTATTTTAATTACTTCTTTAATTGGTTGGTCAGGTTTAGCTAGAGTCATTAGAGGACAGGTTTTAACCATAAAAGAACAAGAATTCGTACAATCTGCTAAGGCCATCGGAGCAAACTCTTGGCAAATTATTATCAAGCATATTCTACCGCAAACAGCGACTTATATTATCATTTCAGCAACCTTATCTATTCCTAGTTTTATTATCGCTGAATCAGTATTAAGTTTAATTGGTTTAGGTATTCAACAACCAGATCCAAGTTGGGGTAATTTACTGTCATTAGCAACCAACGCATCTGTATTAGTTTTACAACCTTGGTTAATTTTCCCCCCAGCAATTTTAATTATTTTGACAGTTTTATCATTTAATTTATTAGGAGATGGTTTAAGAGATGCTCTCGATCCCAAAACCGTTAATAATTAGAATAACTGTAGGGTGGGCAATGCCCACAAAATTATTAAAAAGAATATTATTATATATAACCATATAATTGCCGATATTCTTATCCATTATTAATAGCTAATTCCTAAGTTAATTATTAATTCGTTCCAAAGAATAACTAGCTGCTTGGGATACTTGAGAGTTAGCATCTTTGGCTAAAAATTTTAGGGCAGAAATGCTTTTTTCTGTGTTAAAATTACCCAATGATTCCGCTAGTCTTTGACGAATTAACCAGTCATCAGATTGTGCAAAAACTAATATTTCTTCTATAGAATCTTCGGCTTTTATTTCTCCTAATGCTGAAATTGCCGCTTGTTGTAAAACTGTTTCATCACTATGTAAAGCCTCTAATAATACTTGTTTTGCCCGAATATCTCCTAAATTACCCAAAGAAACTGCCGCACTAAATCTTACTAACCATTCTGTATCTTCATAGAAAGCCCTTACTAAAGCCTCAAAAGCACGAATATCTCGTAAATAACCTAACGCCCCTGCTGCATCTGCACGAATCCCATAATCGGGATCTGTTTCTAATAATTTTACTAAAATCGGCATACATTCATCTGTTTTTTTTACGCCCAAAGCAAATATTGCCATTGAACGCACAGGTAGCATTTCATCATTCAAAACTTTCTTAATTAAAGGCACAGCATCTTGGGCTTCTACTTCTTTTAAGGATGCTAAAGCTAATAATCTATCTTTAGAATTACTACTTTCTAACCGACTAGATATTTGTGCTAAGTCAAAGTTACTCATATTTTTCTCAACATTTCTTTACAATTCTCATTATAGGCGATTAACTTATTTAATTGATGAAACACTGGTTTTTGCATCAAGAGGGTAGAGGTTAAAAAATATTCAACCCACACAGTTGAATAACTCTTAATTTAGCTGATCGAGATCGAGGATTTGACCTTTGTTCTTCTATACTAGGTATAATCGGTTTTTTTGTAATGATTTTGAGGCTAGAATTATCTCGAAATTGATTTTTAACGATACGATCTTCCAAACTATGAAAACTTATTACCCCAATTCTTCCTTCTGGTTTTAACCAAGTGGGTGCTATTTGTAAAAATTTTTCTAAGGATTTTAACTCTTCATTAACTTTGATTCTTAACGCCTGAAAAGTGCGAGTTGCAGGATGTATTTTTCCATGACGATATTTATTTGGCACACAAGATGCGATCGCCTCAGCCAATTCAAGGGTAGTGGAAAAAGGGCGTTTTTCAATAATAGTTTTCGCAATACGCCGAGATAACCTTTCCTCTCCATAAAGATAGATTAAATCAGCGAGAGGTTTTTCCGGCCAACGATTAACAATATCTTTCGCCATCAATGATTGACTGGTATCCATACGCATATCTAAATTACCGTCATGACGAAAACTAAAACCTCTTTCCCCTTGATCTAATTGGGGTGAACTGACTCCAAGATCAGCTATAATACCATCAAATCGTATATTTAAAGGTTGATAATCGGCAAAATTTCCTTGCCAAAAATCAAGTCTGTCACCATAATCTTTTAAATTTTCTTGGACAAAATTAATGGCTTGAATATCTCTATCGATGGCTGTAACTTTCACCGTATTATTATGAGATAAAATTAGATTTGTGTGTCCACCACCACCTAAAGTAGCATCTAAATAATGACCATTATTAACAATATTCAAATACTCGATAATTTCCTGTGGTAAAACAGATTGGTGAAAAAAATCTAGTTGTTTTTCTGACATATAATAATCACTAAAATAACAGTTATATTGTTCAAAATAAATATTAAGAATATTTACCAAAAATAATCTAAGTTTACTTAATTTTAACTTGAACTAAAATAATTGCTATAAATTATACCATAAAAGCAAAATAAGAAAAAAAATGACCAAAGTTTTAGTCTGGTTTCGGAATGATTTAAGGATTCATGATCAACAAATTTTAATTACCGCCATTGAGCAAAATCCTGACGTAATAATACCTATTTATTGCTTTGATGATCGACAATTTCAAAGGACTTCTTTTGGTTTTCCTAAAACTGGTAAATTTAGAGCAAAATTTTTATTAGAAACCCTCATAGATTTAAGAATATCTTTACAAAAACTAAATAGTAATTTAATTATTAGAAAAGGTATCCCTGAAGAAATTATTTCAGAGATTGCGATCAAATATAAAATAGATTTAGTTTGTTTTTCCCAAGAAGCTACCGCCGAAGAAATTACCGTTGAAAAGGAGTTAACTAAAAAACTCAATAAGGCAAAAATAAAAGTAAAATCTGTCTGGCAATCAACTTTATATCATCCTGATGAGTTACCATGCAACATAGCAAATATTCCTGATTTATTTACTAACTTTCGCAAACAAATAGAACAAAAAAGTAAAGTTTATTCTTGCTTAAAAACTCCGAATAAATTACCACCAATTCCTGACATCAACATCGGTAAAATTCCTACTTTACAAGACTTAAATTTACCCCATTATCAATTCAATCCAAAATCAGCTTTCCTATTTGAAGGAGGAGAAACAAAAGCCCTAGAGAGACTAAACTATTATTTTTGGCAAAAAGACTGTCTTAAAGATTATAAAAAAACTCGTAATGGAATGTTAGGCAGTGATTATTCTTCTAAGTTTTCTACTTGGTTAGCGATAGGGAGTCGTTCTCCTCGTTATATCTATCAACAAGTACAAAAATATGAAGAAGAAAGAATTAAAAATGAATCTACTTATTGGCTAATTTTTGAATTATTATGGCGAGATTTTTTCCGTTTTACGGCGATTAAATATGGTAATAAAATTTTTTATCCATCTGGGTTGCAAAATATTTCCCTTCCTTGGCAAAAAAATTGGTCAATATTTGAAGCATGGTGCGAGGGACAAACAGGCTACCCTTTAATTGATGCTAATATGAGAGAATTAAAAACTACCGGCTTTATGTCAAACAGAGGAAGGCAAAATGTAGCTAGTTTTTTAACTAAAAATTTAGGTATCTATTGGCAAATGGGCGCCGAATGGTTTGAGTCTTTGTTAATCGATTATGATGTTTGTAGCAACTGGGGAAATTGGAATTATACCGCCGGAATTGGCAATGATGCCCGAGGTTTTCGTTACTTTAATACTATCAAACAATCCAAAGATTATGACTATCACGGCAATTATTTACGTCATTGGTTGCCAGAAATTGCCCCTATCAAAGGAGAGAAAATTCATCAACCTTGGCAATTATTAGCCCCAGAACAGAAACAACTTAATATACAATTAGGAGTAAACTATCCTTATCCGATAGTAGATTTTTTTGAATCCCTTAAACATAATGAAAAAACCTATCTAAATCATACTTCATGAATAAAGTGTTAATTGTAGAAGATGATCCTATTAATATGAAGGTTTTTGCCAAAATTCTCACTAAACGGGGTGGAATGGAGGTAAAAGGCACAGAAAACGTTGATGAAGTTATCGCTATAGCTCAATCAGGTAACGTTAATATTATTTTAATGGATGTCTCTTTAGGTAATAGTTATTATCAAGGAAAACCCGTAGATGGTATCAAAATAACTCAATTATTAAAAGCTGATGAAAAAACCAAAAATATTCCTGTTATTCTTGTAACTGCTCATGCTATGCAAGGAGATAAAGAGAATTTATTAGAGGAAAGTGGTGCTGACGCTTACATCTCAAAACCTATTGTTGATCATCAAAATTTCGTTAATACGATTAAAGCGATAATTAACTGAATATTATAGAAAAAGGTGAGCATTGCCCACCCTGATTATTGTTAATTATTAATTGTCATGGATTATGATGACCAAACACCACTAGCCACTTCAATTAAAGGTTTTAAGTGGGGAGTTTGACATAAAAAGAATGCAAAAAACGCACCGGCTGCCGCACCTAATAAAAATCCCCCAGCAAATTCGCTCCAACCTTCTTTTGTCGCTAAATCTAGGGGAACGTTTGGAGTGGTTAAAGTTTCAGTAGGTTTACTAACTCCTACTGCACCATAGATAGATAAAGCAATGGTGAGGATAGAAACTAAACCAATAGTTGCTAATAAACCAGCAGTGGGTCCATACTCTGTTAAACGAAGAGGTCCTAATACGGCAAAAGGCCCATATAATAAATAACCATGAGCCATACCAATTTCTAATCCTCGACGATTAGCCGACAAACCTTGACGGTAAGCAGGAAGGGCGTTGATAAAGGTTTTAGTAAAAGCAGATCCATTTACTGGAGTAGAGAGATTTCCTACTTGTGGATCGCCACCAGAATTAACTACATCAATACTCATTGACTTTAAATTTTTGATCAAATAATTGACTAATAGTAGGTTACTTTAACTCGATCTGAGTAATTGAAGATTTTTTTGTTAAGAATCTTTATATTTGATCCTTTTTCGTCAAAGTTCGCTGTAATATCCATTTAGGTTAATTTTATTTTTTAGTATAGGAACATATCAATCATGATTGCAACATTTGCAGCTTCTTTTTTGCCTAGTATTTTTGTCCCCGCTGTTGGTTTAGTTTTTCCTGCCATCGTCTTTGGATTATTATTTTTACAAGTAGAAAGCGAAGCCTAATTTAATTCCCTAGGGAATGAGGAATGAGGAATTAAGAATGAGAAATTAAGAATGAGAAATTAAGAATAAGGAATTAAGAATTAACAAAACGACTTTCGTAATTGTACTTTTTGCTAGGAATCAGACAATTTAATTTATTTGATATATGAAAAAATGAGCTAAAACAATAAATAGCCTAGTTTAAAATATTTTGAATATATTGATAATTTATTTATGAATCTTCCTACTCCACAATCTTTACAAGCCTTAGAATTAGAGATTGCTTCCTTAAAAAATAACATTGCTGATTTAAGTAAATATAAATTAGCCATGGAAGCCCAAGAAAAATTATTTCGCTCTATTTTAATGATGAGCAATGTTTCAACAGGTAAACTGATGTTACGCTCTATTTTACTTGAAATCACCGAAGTAACTAGAGAATTAACTAAGGCAGAAGATGCCAGTTTATTTATGTTAAATGGTAAAGGAGTTATTACTGAAAGTATTTTAGCTCGTGGTCCGACTATGCGAGAAGAAAAAGATTTTTTAATTGGAGAAGTTTTAGATAAAGGTTTAGGTGGTTGGGTTGCCCGTTATCGTCGTATAGCTATCATTACAAATACCGATGAAGATAATCGTTGGTTAAATTTTTCTAATCAACCTTATCAAGTTGGTTCGGCTTTGTGTGTTCCTTTTTTGCGTGGTAGTCTCTTATTGGGTATTCTCACTTTAACTCATCCTCAATTTAATCATTTTACTAAAGATATGGCAGATTTTATGAATATGTATTCTCCGGCTATTGCGATCGCCTTAGACTATGCTAGATTACAGTTAACCCTCAACAATGATTAATAAACTTCGGCAATAAGTTAGGCAATAGGCAATGGGCAATAGGCAATGGCTAAATTCTAAATTCTAATTGTCTCATCTTCATCATTTTTCTTGTGTCTGAAACTAGGAGTAGCAGTCACCGAACTTTTCCTCTCCTTGTCAGAAAACGGCGGGGCTGGTTCGATATTAAAGTAATTTTAACAAGGTGATAACTGCCAATCGTCACCACGGGTTAAGCGGATTTGAGCTAAAGTAAAAATTACTGGTATAATTCTACTATAATTAGTGGCGATCGCCCTCCAACCTAAATCAGCGAGGAAACATCCCCATAATACAGGACCTAAAAAAGTAAAAAAGCTTCTTACAGCCGTATATCTAGCAGTACTCATTATCATACCCCGTTTAGCCATTTGTAAAGCAAGATGACTTTGTAATTCGGTAGCTGTAGCGATGCCACCTTTGATAAGAGTGGTTTTAGCAACTTGATAGGTAGCGAAGTGCAATGCAAATTGTTGGGCAATTTTTTGTAATAACCAAGGTTTTAAAATAGAACTGACAGCGACAACAGTGCTTCCTTGTAGTAAAATTTTAATAGGATCATGTTGTAAACTAACAGGTAAAGGTTCAGGGTTGCTATGATCAGCTAAAGAGTTAATTACCTTATGTTTAAGGGATTTTTGTTCTACAGGGGGTAATTTATGCCATGCTTTTTGTAATAAATTTAAGAAAATTTCACTTTCAATCTCGATAGTCGTCATTTGTTGAGAATAGGGAATTTTGAGATAACGGCATACTTGAATCAAAATATCTCGATAAGAAACTTTTTCTGTTTGACGACGCAATACAGTTACACCATCGGCCGCTAAAAAACGAAATCGCTTTTCAATGCTATCTAACCATCCTTGCCAATCCAAACTTTGGACATCTAAAGGCTCTGGTGTCTGTAAGTAATCAATAGGATTAAATTTTCGACAAAAAAGAATTTGAGTAACTTGTTGCAATTCTTCCTCAGTGGCTAATTCTAACACAGCCCTTAATTCATTCATTATTTTTACCCCTAATCACACACAACTTAATTAACTTATCTCATTATAGAAATTTTTACTAATTATTAAAGTATTTTAATTGATCAAGTCATTATAATTAGATCAAATAAACACTTGCCCTATTATAATCAAGAAAATTAAAATAAATATAATTAGTAACCACAAAAAATTATGCCATTATTAACCACAGGAAAAAGTTTTATCCGAGATTTAGAAAAATCAGGCATTTTAGCGGTATATGCACCTCTTGAGGGTGGTTTTGAAGGACGTTATCAAAGAAGATTGAGAACTTCAGGTTATAATACTATCAATTTTTCTGCTAGGGGATTGGGTGATTTAAGCTCGTATTTAATGGAAACTCATGGTGTACGCCCAGCTCATTTAGGTAAGAAAAATATTGGTCAAGAAGGTGCAGTTGGCCCTACTTATTTTGTACTACCAATCGCTATTTCTCAACTAGAAAATTTACCTTCTTCTTCTAAAGGTTTAGTGTTATGGATTATTGAAGGTTTTGTTCTTTCTAACCAAGAAAAACAGTATTTAATTAGTTTAACAAAACAACAGCCAAAAATTAAAATAGTTTTGGAATTAGGCGGAGAAAGATATTTTCGTTGGCAACCCCTAGAGTCAATGTTAAATATAGCTGCTTAGTTTATTCTTGGGGTAGAATATAGGAATTTTATTCCGTAGTTTGTTAATAACTTTTCTGCCCTAATTTTATAAAATAATGTTATAATTAATTTTTTATATACCTAACTTTAGCTATGGGTAATATAGATAACTTTTTTGCTCAAATTGAAAATGAATATCAAAATAAAAAGCAACAAAAAAATACTGTTAAAAATGCTATTAATGGTTATCATCGGCTAATGAATAATAAAGAAAATAATAGTATAGATTCTTTTTTATCTGAGGTACAAATTTCTAAACAATCCCAGAGGCCTCAAGAAAAAAATTATGATTTATTATCAGATATTGAAGCCAAATTTCAACAACAAAAATCCACTTCATCTCAAAAAACTAACTCTCAACCTGATTTATTGTCCGATATTGAAGCCAAATTTCAACAACAAAAATCCACTTCATCCCAAAAAACTAACTCTCAACCTGATTTATTGTCCGATATTGAAGCCAAATTTCAACAACAAAAATCCACTTCATCCCAAAAAACTA
>NZ_VRZC01000058.1 GCF_016743215.1 Geminocystis sp. GBBB08 | reverse complement strand
ATCTCAAGTAGTATTATTGGGAATTTATACTAGAGGAGTTCCTTTAGCAGTGATGATTGCTCATCAAATTGAGGTGATTGAACAAGTTAAAGTACCTGTAGGTGCCATTGATATAACCTTTTATCGAGACGATTTAGATAAAATTAAAACAAGAACACCTGAACGCACAGAAATACCCTTTGATTTAAACGGAAAAATTGTTATCCTTGTGGATGATGTGATTTATAAAGGTAGAACCATTAGAGCAGCTTTAAATGCCGTCAATGAATATGGCAGACCAGAAATTATTAAATTAGTAGTATTAGTTGATCGAGGACATCGACAGTTACCAATACATCCCGATTTTATTGGCAAATCTTTACCTACAGCAAAAGAAGAACAAGTAAAGGTTTATGTAGAATCTTTTGATGGTAGAGACGCTGTCGAGTTGATTAAAGAAGAAAGAATTATCTACTAAGCTAGTTTGTATCTAAGTTTACTGGTGAGGAAAAGAGTGAAGGTAGTAGCACTTATTTATTAGTTTAAGAGCTATTGTCATTATTAACAAGGGGTTTAAACCCTTTGCCTTGCATTGCATTGCCTATAGACAATTAATTTTGTATGAGTACATATAAAAGTTCCAATAAAATTTCTTCTTGTGTGGTTAAATAAGAACGATGTTCTAATTATTCTCGAATTATCTTCAGAAGCAAAAAAATTGAGATCAAGACATCCACCACAAAAGTTTGTTATTGTAATTACTAATTGTTAATTGTCGATTATAGCTCAAATCCCTGAAAATTATTCTAAGTCTTTGCTTCCGGGGTTACGGGCCGGATCTCCAGAAAGGAATCCAAAAATAAATAATAAGATGAAAAAAGCTACAACAATATTTACTACAATTTTTAAAGTTAACATTTTTTTGATATACTCCGATGATTTAATGCTTAATATATCTTATCGCAAAGAGGAATAGATTAATTAGGAATTAGGAATTAGGGATGAAGAATTAACAATGAAGAATTAAGAAATTTCCTGAGTCTCATAGTTGTAGAGTGCAGAAATGAAATGAGAGTTTAAAATTCTTGTAAAGGTGGAAAATTAAAAATTTTTCCATTCTAAATTCTAAATTCCACATCTATTGCCTGTGGTAATATAAGGTTCATATTTATATTAACTTTCTATATTTTATGTTTAAAGTAGATTCCCTTACCAAGAGAAAAAATAATCTTCTTTTTAAACAGTGGTTCAATAATATGTCAACTTATTTATGGTATTTATCTGTGATAGTTGTCGCTTTATTAATTTCTGTGCCTATTTTAACTATTTTGACAGGAATTTTTAGCAATCATCAAGAAATTTGGGAGCATCTAATCGACACTGTGTTAAAAGATTATATCCTCAATACTTTATGGTTAATGTTTGGTGTCACTTTGGGAGTTTTAGTTATTGGTGTTGGCTGTGCTTGGCTTGTTACTATGTGTAATTTTGTCGGCTCTCGGGTTTTAGAATGGTTATTATTAATGCCTTTAGCCGCTCCTGCTTATATTTTAGCTTTTAGTTACACTAATATGTTATCATATTTCGGGCCTGTACAAATTTGGTTAAGAAAAACTTTCGGGTGGCAAAGTATCGATGATTATTGGTTTCCTTCCATCCGTAATATTTGGGGGGCGATTGCCATGTTAATATTAGTACTTTATCCTTACGTTTATCTTTTGGCAAGAGTAGCCTTTTTAGAGCAATCGGTTTGTACCCTAGAAGCCAGTCGCTCATTAGGTTATAACCCTTGGCAAAGTTTTCTGAAAGTTGCCTTACCTGCTTCTCGTCCTTCTATTGTAGCCGGTTTAGCATTAGCTCTGATGGAAACCCTTAATGATTTTGGCACTGTGCAATATTTTGGGGTAAGTACTTTTACTACGGGGATTTATCGTGTCTGGTTTGGCATGGGGGAAAGAGTTGCTGCCGCTCAATTAGCTTCTTTTTTGATGCTTTTTATCGTCATTTTAATTGTCATCGAACGATTATCTCGATCACACGCTCGTTATTATCAAACTAATAATAGTAGTCAAAAATTACCCCGTTATAACCTCAATTTTTTTAGAGGAAGTATTGCTTTTATTGCCTGTATAGTTCCCGTTATTTTAGGTTTTATAATTCCTACTGTTTATTTAATTAATTTAACTTTAAATAACAGAGAAGAAAGTTTAAATAATAGTTTTTTAGAATTATCAAGAAATAGTTTTATTTTAGCTTTAATTAGTGCTTTTATTGCTATTATTATCGGCTTTTTTATGGCTTATGGACAAAGATTAATACCCCATTTTATCGTTAATATTTCTGTCAGAATTTCCTCAATGGGTTATGCTATACCGGGTTCAGTCATTGCTGTGGGAATTTTAATTCCGTTAGGTAACTTTGATAATAGCCTTGATAATTGGATGATGAATAATTTTAATATCTCCACAGGTTTATTATTAAGTGGTACAATTATTGGTTTAATTTACGCCTATTTAGTCAGATTTTTAGCAGTTTCTTTTAATACTATTGAATCAAGTTTAAGTAAAATAAAACCTAACCTTGATGATGCTTCCCGCAGTCTTGGTTCTAGTCCATTTGCTACTCTTTTTAAAGTGCATTTACCCTTAATGTGGGGAGGAATTTTAACAGCAATAATGTTAGTTTTCGTAGATGTTCTCAAAGAGTTACCCGCAACTCTAGTAATGCGCCCGTTTAATTTTGATACCCTTGCAGTGAGAGTCTATCAATACGCCTCTGATGAAAGATTAATAGAAGCATCAGCTCCAGCATTAACTATCATTTTAGTAGGCATTTTACCTGTCATTATCTTAAGTTATCGTATTGCCAGATCTCGTGTCGGAAACCATTAGAATAAAAATGTTAATTAAATAAAAAAACATAAACAATGAATGATTCAAACTTTTAAAAATAAAACTCTTGAAAAATTATTTAAAGACAATATCAATAAGGGAGTTCCACAAAATTTAGAAAAGAAAATAAGAATCAGATTAGAGGTAATAGATTCAGCTTTAATTTTAGAAGATATGAGATTACCGGGTTATGATTTGCATGAATTAAAAGGTGATAAAAAAGGAACTTGGTCAATAAAAGTATCAGGAAATTGGCGGATTACTTTTAAATTTGCAAATGGTAACGCTTATGATCTGAATCTCGAAGATTATCATTCAAATATTAAAATATGTAATTAATTAATTAAGGGTTTTAAATAAGGAGACAAAAGGAGCAGAATTTAACTAAAGATAGATCTGAAAAACCAGTACATCCGGGTGAAGTTATTGCAGATATTCTGGAGGATTTAAAGATTAGTCAAATACAATTTGCTGAAATTTTAGGAGTATCTCATCAAATAGTTAATGATCTTAATCAGGAAAAACAACCGATTACTGTTGATTTAGCCATTAGAATTGGTAAAGCATTTGGTAATGGACATCAATTGTGGTTAAATCTTCAGCAAAAAGTAGATGTTTGGGATGCTTGGAAATCTAGTCAAGTAGAATATGATCGAGTTTTAACAGTAGTTTAGTTGCTGATTTTTTCATTGACCAAATTTTAAAATATATAAATTTAATTTTATATGAAGTATGATTTGATGCTAAAAATTGTTTAGTATCGCAAGGATCAACTCTCAACTGCTAAACTTATAGCTATCTATTTTTATTTATTCTATATTTATTATTTATTTAACTTTTATTACAAAAAATGGGTCAAACTCAGACTACAGTCTCAGCACAATGGCTCAAAGATAACCTAGATAATTCCCATGTCAAAATTATTGATTGTCGTTTTCGTCTTTCTGAAAGCGATTGGGGTTATTACCAATATAAACAAAGCCATATTCAAAACGCTTATTATTTACACTTAAATCAAGATCTTTCAAGCCCAACTCAAAATAAAGGAGGTCGTCACCCATTACCTAACATTGATATTTTCGCTCAAAAATTAGCAGACATCGGCATTATCAAAAATAAGACTACTGTTGTGGTTTATGATGATGCTCGTTTTGCTTATGCTTCTCGTTTGTGGTGGTTATTGCAATACTTAGGTCATAATCAAGTATTTATCCTTGATGGTGGTTGGCAGGAATGGAAAAAACTTAATTACCCTGTTGATTGCATAAATCCTGCTTTTTATCAAGGATCATTTTTGCCTCAACTTCAATCTGATTGGTTGGTAGATATTGATTATGTAAAAAATCATCAAAATTCTGATTCTACAGTCATTATCGATGCGAGATCTGGCGATCGCTATCGAGGAGAAGTAGAACCGATTGATCCTGTAGCTGGTAGTATTCCATCCGCTAAAAACGTTTTTTGGCAAGACATGACTACAGAGAAGGGCAACCTCAAATCAGTGACAGAATTAGAGGCCATTTGGCATCAATATAAAAATTATCAGGAAATTATTGTTTATTGTGGTTCAGGGGTAACGGCTTGTGTTGACATTTTTGCCTTGAAAACCATTAATATTAATCATTGTAAATTATATGTAGGTGGTTGGAGCGATTGGTGTTCTTACCCTGAAAATTTTAATTAATTATTTTAGTTAAATTATTGATCTACAACTTTATTATCTATTAGTAAAAAACTCAGATAAGCCTAACTATGAAGTAATTTGGCCTATTTATTGATTATTTTATCTATTGATTTAATTAATAATAAATTTTCGGTAAAATACCTAGATTTTCAGGTTTTAGCTTTTAGCTAAATTTTCTACATGAGTGCCAAAAAAAATTGCTTTTGCTTATTATTATCATAAAAATTTTTTAGCAATGGCTAATTAAACAGTATATTTTGATACTAAATTTTGAGAATTTAGTGATGCTAAATACTTATTTTGATCATTTTATCTCTGGATTTATAGCTAAATTTTAGAAAATTAGTATAGAATATAACCATAACTATATCTATAAAAAAACTTATCTTATTTTTATTTTTTAATTTATTAAATTAGATATTATTTTATGCAAAATATTGACTTTAATCATGGTAATTATAGCTTACAAAAACAACTTTTAGAACTAAAATCAGAACTAAATTCTACTATAAATTTTACAGGAGAAAATAATGATCATAGTTCCTTAAATCCTAAGCCCCAATTAATTCCTAGACCAGAATATAATCCAGCATATCAAGTAAATTCTACTACTATTATTAATTCAACTAATACAGAAATAAATCACAATCATAACCATCATAATCATCATATCAATCAATACCGTATCAGAGATAGAATTTCTATCTTTGTTGATGGTAATAATATGTTTTATGCTCAACAAAAAAATGGTTGGTTTTTTGATCCTCGTAAAGTAATTGACTTCTTTTCTGAAGAATCAGGATTTATGTTAATTAATGCTTTTTGGTACACGGGCTTAAAAGATTCTCAAGATCAACGAGGTTTTCGAGATGCTTTAATCAGTTTAGGTTATACCGTTCGGACAAAAATTCTTAAAGAATATTACGATGATAGCTCAGGTCGTTTTTCTCAGAAAGCTAACCTTGATATAGAAATAGTAGTTGATATGTTTAACACAGTAGATCAATATGATCGAGTCGTCTTATTTAGTGGTGACGGGGATTTTGAAAGAGCCATTGAACTTTTAAGATCAAAAAACACTCATATTACCGTAGTTTCTACTGATGGGATGATTGCTCGTGAGTTGCGAAACGCTACGGATAGATATATTGATCTTAACGAGATTAGAAACTCTATCGAAAAAAAAGACTATTAAATTAATTAGGAATTAGGAATTATGAGACAAGATGCTTATTCCATAATTATCAATTACCCTTCCTCATAAATTTAATAGTTTATTCAAATTATGGTTTGAAGGATATTGCATAAAAAATGAGAGTTATGTTAAGTTTAGTTAAGAAATAGTTGTTACAATTGATCATAAGTAATAAAAAACAAAGTTAGAACAAGTTAACTACTGGTTCGGCTCATTCAATTAATAAAATATTAATAAAATAAGGAAATTATGAAATTCTCTTGGCGTACAGCCCTATTATGGACCATCCCATTTTTAGTAATCGGCTTTTTCATCTGGCAAGGAAGTTTTGCTACTAATATCAGTGATCAAAACAATACTGCTAGTACTCGTATGACCTATGGAAGATTCTTAGAATATTTAGATAAAGGCAGAGTTAGCACTGTTGACTTATATGAAAATGGACGTACAGCGATCGTAGAAGCTATAGATCCTGAATTACATCAAATACAAAGATTAAGAGTTGATTTACCCGGTACTTCCCCTGAATTAATCACTAAATTAAGAGAATCAGGAGTGAATTTTGACTCTCATCCTTTACGCAACGAAGGGGCTATTTGGGGTATTTTAGGTAACTTAGTTTTCCCCGTCTTATTGATTGCTTCTTTATTTTTCCTCTTCCGCCGTTCTAGTAATATGCCAGGTGGCCCCGGACAAGCCATGAATTTCGGTAAATCTAAAGCTCGTTTTCAGATGGATGCAAAAACTGGCGTCAAATTTGATGATGTAGCTGGTATCGAAGAAGCAAAGGAAGAATTAGAAGAAGTTGTTACTTTTCTTAAACAACCTGAGAAATTCACCGCCGTTGGAGCAAAAATTCCCAAAGGTGTTTTATTAGTAGGACCTCCGGGTACTGGTAAAACCTTACTAGCTAAGGCGAACGCCGGAGAAGCCGGTGTACCTTTTTTCAGCATTTCAGGTTCAGAATTTGTAGAAATGGTTGTGGGTGTTGGTGCTTCTCGGGTACGGGATTTATTTAAAAAAGCCAAAGAAAACGCTCCCTGCCTTATTTTTATCGATGAAATAGACGCAGTGGGAAGACAAAGAGGAGCAGGTATTGGCGGTGGTAATGATGAAAGAGAACAAACTTTAAACCAGTTATTAACCGAAATGGATGGTTTTGAGGGCAATACTGGAATTATTGTCATTGCAGCTACAAACCGTGCAGATGTGTTAGACTCAGCTTTAATGCGTCCCGGTCGTTTCGATCGCCAAGTAATGGTTGATCCCCCTGATTTTAAAGGCAGAATGAGTATTTTAGACGTTCATGCTCGTAACAAAAAATTAGCATCTAGTGTGTCTTTAGAGGCGATCGCCCGTCGTACTCCTGGTTTTAGTGGTGCAGATTTAGCCAACTTACTCAACGAAGCTGCCATTTTAACCGCTCGTCGTCGTAAACCAGAAATTACCCTATCAGAAATTGATGCGGCGGTTGATCGAGTAGTAGCAGGTATGGAAGGTACTCCTTTAGTGGATAGTAAAAGTAAGCGCTTGATTGCTTATCATGAAGTTGGTCATGCCATCGTTGGTACTTTAGTTAAGGATCACGATCCAGTACAAAAAGTAACCTTAATTCCTCGTGGACAAGCCCAAGGTTTAACATGGTTTACCCCAAATGAAGAACAAGGATTAACCACCAAAGCACAGTTAATGGCAAGAATTGCTGGAGCGATGGGAGGAAGAGCCGCAGAAGAAGAAGTTTTCGGGGATGATGAAGTAACCACAGGTGCTGGAGGTGATTTACAGCAAGTTACAGCTATGGCACGTCAGATGGTGACACGTTTCGGGATGAGTGATTTAGGTCCTCTTTCATTAGAAGGACAAGGTGGAGAAGTTTTTCTCGGTGGTGGTTTTATGAATCGTGCGGAATATTCAGAAGAAAGTGCAGCTCGTATTGACGCTCAAATCAAAATATTAGCCGAACATGGACATCAAATTGCTCGTCAAATTATTCGTGAAAATCGTGAAGTAATTGATCGATTAGTGGACTTATTAATTGAAAAAGAAACCATTGACGGCGAGGAATTTCGTCAGATAGTAGCTGAATACACAATTGTACCAGAAAAAGAACAATTTGTACCTCAACTATAGATTTGTCTGAAAAATTCTCTTGATAAACAAAAGTAATAAGTAATAAGTAATAAGTAATTTTTTTGACCACTAGATATTGTAATCTTCAGAGTAACGTTGTTTCTTCTTTCTTGATTAACTATATATTTGATAAAACATTATGAAAATCAAAAAGTTACTTATCTATGTCTGTTGTGTCGTCATTGGTATAGCTTTTTTTTCTTTTGGCTTAAAAGCGCAAACGCTTCATCAATCAATATCATTAAACACAAAACCCACTCATTCAACAGAGATTTTTCTTCCTGATTTTGTGAAGGAATCAGAATTTTTTACGAAAACTAATGTTTCAATTTTAAAACAACCAATGGTAATTACTGCTTCTACAGATGCGAGTCAAGTAATGAGATTTGCTTGTGAACCTAGAGATGTTGAAGTTTATAATTATGATGCTGGTATGGTTGCCTATTGTAGAAAGAAAAATTTTCCCATTGCTGAAAATGATTCTGCACGGGTGGAAATCAAATCAGGTGCATCCCGGACTCCTCATTGGCATGATACTTGGGAAGAACAGATTTTATTATCAGGTAAAGCAAAAACTGTCATTATAGATAGTAAGGGTAAGGTTTTTGAGGAAACATTAGAACCAGGAATGATTTTTTTTATTCCTCAAGGTTGGACTCATTGGTCTGAAGCAGTGGGAAATGAAACTGCTAGTTTTCTGTTAGTTTTCCCCGCAGGATTTCAAACTTTTGAGTTAAGTGATTCCATTGTAAATCTAAATCCTAAATTGATGGAATCGATTATTGGACTAAAATTATCTAACTTTAAACAAAACAAAGATGCAATAGTCAGAATTAATAATTAATAATACCTGAGTTAGACATAAAATTTTTGATGAAGCTAGGAGACAGCCAATAGAATATAGTGGTAATAATTGATTTAAACATTAGTCAAATTGATTTTCAGTAGAGCCTAATTAAGTATTTTCCTTCTACAGCAATCGGAAAATAGGTTGTGGTAAATTAAATATTAATAACTCTAAAACTCTCGTCATTTCTAAATTCTAAATTCTTCGGGCAATGGGCAATGGGCAATGAATAGGCAATAGGCAATAGGCAATGGCTAAATTCTAAATTGTTTCCGATGGAAATGCCACAAATCAAATAGGATTGCTATACCTATCTCCTAATACACTATTTAACTGTTGACGATCAACACAAAGAATGTCATAGTTGCCAAAAATTTTTAATACTTTCGTTAAAGAAGATAATTCCTGTATCGCTGATTGAATAGGTTTTTTAGAGGTATCCCCCTGTAAATCTACAAAAAATAAATACTCTCCTAAAGAACGTTTTGTCGGTCGTGATTCAATTTTAGTTAAATTAATTTCTTTATCTGCAAAAATCTGTAAAGGTTTAACTAATACCCCCGGAAGATTAGCCCCAAAAGCAAAAGCTAAAGATACATGATTACCGTGATCATGAAGTTCTTTACTAATGACCCAAAAACGAGTACAGTTATCGGCATAATCGTTAATATTAGCAACTTTTATTGGTAAATCGTAGAGTTGTGCCGCCCTTAAAGAAGAAATTGCTCCCGCCGTCGGTTCTTGATTAAGATGATGTAGAGCTTCAGTTGTAGAATTAGTAGGAATTAATTGTGCTTGGGGTAAATTTTTTTCTAGCCATTTCTGACATTGTGCTAAGGCTTGGGGATGAGAATAAACGGTTTTGATCCCTTCTAGTGATCGCCCTCTGGACAACAAATTATGTATTATAGGAATAGTTAAACCTTGTTGAATATGTAAGTCTTGTAGTTCCCAGAGAGTATCAAGAGTAATCGCTACTGTACCTTCAATGGAGTTTTCAACAGGTACAACAGCAATATCAACTTCACCTTTTGCCAATGTATGCAAAGTTTGAGAAATACTAACTATGGGTACTAACTCAGATTTAATACCTTTTTTTTCTTGTAAATATTGAGCATAATAAAGAGTTGCAACTTCTGAATAAGTACCTTTGGGTCCTAAATAGGCAATAATTTTTGTCATGTTTAAAGTATAAAAGTGTTAGAAATTAGGAATGAGGAATTAGGAATTAGGAATTACGAGGCAAGATGCCTATTCTACAACTATTAATTATCAACTATTAATTATCAACTAATCACTATTTATTATTACATAATGCTTTACTTAAAAAACGTTACTTACCATCCTCCAGCAACCCCTCAAGCTATTATTGAAAATATTAATCTAACTTTAGCACCTCAAAAACTAGGTTTAATTGTTGGTACAAGTGGTTCAGGTAAAACTACATTATTAGAAATTTTAGCAGGATTGGCGGAGAAAACCAGTGGTGAAATTTTATGGGATACAGACGAACTAACCCCAGAAGAATTACAACAATTAAGTGGTATTGTTTTTCAGTTTCCCGAACGTCATTTTTGTGGTAATAATGTTCTTGAAGAATTACGATTAGGACATCCAGAGTTAAGTGCCATTCGTGTCAAAGAGGCTTTAACGGAAGTAGGATTAGAACACATTAGTTATGATACTCCCCCCCATGCCCTTAGTGGCGGACAACAACGGCGATTATCTTTAGCAGTGCAATTAATTCGTCAACCAAATATTCTACTATTAGATGAGCCAACAGCAGGATTAGATTGGTTAATGAAAGACCAATTAGTTAATTTATTATCAAGATTAAAACAACATTGGACATTATTAGTTGTTACCCATGATGCTAGTGATTTAGTCGAAATTGCCGATAACTGTTGGCGTATTGATAACGGCAGAATTGAATCGGTAAATCCTGATATTTTTAACGTCAAAAAAAAGCCTAAAATTGCCTTTAATAAATGGGAAAAAGTAATTTAATCTATAACTTGCGATCTTGTTATCTTGCTTACAGAATCTTTACAAAATGTCTTCATTAAACAGACTTTATAAAAGCAATATAATCTTAAAAATAGCTTTATTGAAAATTTATATAAAATTAAGTATTAACACGGAGAAAGATTTTCAAAAAAATATTTATAATATTAATATAAATCCGAAAAAAACTTCTGGTCGGGGAGGCGCATATGCAAAAAAAAGAAGAAATTATAACTAATATCATCAAAAAATTAAATAAGGATAATAGTGGTTATACTTTAATGGAACTTCTCGTAACCCTAGCGATCTTCGGCATCATCACAGCAGTCGCCATTCCCTATCTTTCCTTGAAAAGGGAATCCTCCGCAGAAATAGACGGCAAAGATCAAGTTATCGGTATTTTACAACAAGCCCGTAATACTGCCATTGGTAATACCTCCGCAGTCAGAATAAAACCAGATCCGGCTAAACCAACTAATAAATTCCTTGTAGAAATAGCTAAAACTAGAGGCTGTAATTCTGTCACCAAATTAACACAAAATGCTTCATCGACAACGGATATAAAAGTAGTCTCTTCGGGAGGATTTAACGTAGGTGATGCTATTAAAGTCGGTGGCACTGCGGCTAATATAACTGGTATTCCTGACTCTGTAACAATTACCTTAGGTTCTCCCATATCGGCTTCAACCGGTGCGGTAGTAGAGTTAGCTGATAACTGGTCACTAAATAGGCGTCTTCAAGGAGATGATGTAACTTTACCAGAAGATAAAGGATACAATACACCTAAAGCTTTAGCTACGTTTACCGCCGATATAACTAATTGGTCAATGTGTATTAACAGTAGAGGTATTGTCTATATTTTTAATGGGAATAATCAGTTACAGTCGCAATTAACATTAACTTTGACAAATACTACCAATAATCAAACAAAAAATATAACTATCAAGCAGGGAGGGGCAATTATCGAGTAATAATTAATTATTATAGCGTTTTTTATTATGATGAGGTCTCTATAAATCTTGCTAACAATAATAGGATGACCGCCCCTTGCCCATACCTCGCTTATGTGAAAATTGCTATGTGTTTATATTAACTATGATTAAAAAATAATTCTTATGAATAAACATTATTTTTCCTCACAACTTCAATATTATCTTCTCACTCGCAAAAAGAAACCTCCAGAAGGATTCTCTTTTATAGAGACAATGGTAGCCATGACAATTTTAAGTATCGCCTTTGCTGTTAATTTACAGTTTTTATTATTATTAAAAGTAGAAAACTTAGATCAAAAAATAACCATAGGTGCTGTATCTTTATCTAAAGAAATTTTAGAAGGCATCAGATATGACTTTAAAGATGACTTAAATGCTACTCCTCAATTCATCCAAACATCAACGTTAACGATTCCAACACCGACCACTATAGTAAAAACTAACATAAATAGAATAGGCACAACAACATTTCAACTGTCTGATGATCGAAAAAACGATTTTGGAGGCTACAAGTATAAAGTAGTAATCAATATCTGTTCTAATGATGACCCAAACATAACAAATAATGTAGTTAGTAATTGTCTGACAAACACGGCATCTAATATTAGATATATTATTGTTCAAATTAAAAATCCAAAAGTAATAAAGTATGAAGATAATAAAACTACCGCAGATCAAGAATATGTTTACTATACCGCCCAAACTATTTTTACTACTCTGCAAAAAAAATAATTCCCATAGTAAAAATCATTCATCGGGATTTACCCTCGTTGAAATTATGGGTAGCACCATAATGGGATTAATTCTTTTGGGTTTTGCTTTGGGGGGTTTTAATAATCTAAGATTAAGTTTTATACAAGATAAAGGAATTGCCGATGTAAACCAAAGACTAAAAACAACTTTAGCCGCCATAGGTCCTGATATGCAACAGATAGGACAAGGAATCGTTGATACGAATATTCCTTTAGTGGAACTTAAAGTATTTAATGCTAATCAGGCAACTGAGTATTCGGAAATGACCATCAAAAAAACAATTATACCCGTATCTTTAACTCTCAAAGAAGCTTTAATTAAAGGGCAATCTAATACTACTTTAAAACTTGATAGCAGTAGTGACATCATCGGACAATGGAAAAGTCAAAGAATTGCCAACGGTGGTAAAATTAAAGCTTATATATTCAACAAGGATCTCAAAAAAGGAGAGTATTTCGAGTATGTAGGAGAAAACATGACAACAGTTCCTCCTACTCTTACAGTAACTAGCCAGACTTGGACAGAAAATTATCCTGTCAATAGTACCATATACTTAATGGATAAACGGCAGTATAAAGTTGAGAGCAATACATTAAAATTAATCATCAAAGATGATACTACGGGAGCCTTGGAGTTAGCAGAATATGTAGATAAACTTAATATTAATGTCACTCTCAAAAATGATGATGGCACTGAATCTATTTGTAAACAAATTACTGAAACTGCTATCAATTGCACTCCCACTGTATCATTAGCTAATTATAAATTTGAAAACATAAAATCCATAGAAGTAAAAGCTACAGTTAAACAAAAAAACGAGAATAATCCTTCCCAAAAACAATTAAGACCAGAGGATTTAACGATGTCCCAAAAATTCTTTATTCGCAATACCTTATAACTACGGATTGGTTATGAAAAAAAATTATTTAATCTCCTCACTGCTTAGTTTAGGAAAGCCTTTCTTCCAACTTTAGAAATTTAAAGGCAATCAATATTTAAAATTTTTATTTTTTATTATTAAATCAACACTAAGATATTATGAAAACTAACCGCAATTTTTCAAAAAACTTACTTCTTTTCCACTTACTGAAAACTAAGTACAATGGCAAATCTAATCAAGAACAAGGTTATATTTTAGTTATCGCCTTGGGAATTATTCTAGCCTTAAGTGGACTTATGGCATTATATGCAAAAACTAATAATAAATCAGAAAAAGAAACCGCTATGGCAGCTGCCAGTAGTAATAGTGGATTTTATGGTGCAGAAGGACAGTTGAATGTTCGAGCCAATCAAATCAGAGAAAAGTTTTTAAACTATGGAACTCCCCAAGGCACTTCTCCCAGTAAAGCTGATGCTTGTTTTGTTACTGGGGCAAATCAAGGCACCGGAGATTTTGCTTGTGATAGTAAAACTATAATATCTCCCGATCCGAAGGTAAGTGATACTCTTGTGACAACCTATGTAACAGAAAAAAATGGAGGTGTAGGAGTTCAAGGAACAGTGCCTCAAGGGGATGCTTTTCAGGGTTTATCTATGTTAGAAGTTGGTCATTCCATTTATGCTCTTAGTTTTAAAAAGAATGATATTAATAACAACAATGATGGGAAACAAGCAACGGCTATCTTACAAATGGATGTAAAAAGTCGCTTAATACCCATGTTTCAATTTGCCGCTTTTTATACTGAAGATTTAGAAATTTTCCCTTCCCCTCCTATGACTCTCAGCGGTCCTGTTCATACCAATGGTAATTTATATATGGGTAGTAGCAATGGACTTGATCTTAAAGCTCAAGTAACCACCGTTAAAGATATTTTCCAGAGTAGAAAAAATAGTACTGAAACCTTTGCTGATGGAAAAGTTAGAATCGCTGATGCCGCAGGAAATTTATTAAATTTACTCTTTAATGGGACTGGTAGTACTACCGAGACAACAAACTTTATGGATCCTGTACGCCTTAATAACGTGTGGGGTTCTCAAGTAAAAGTGAGAACAGACGCCCCCGTCTCTATTCCTCAGCCAAGTATCTTAAACCAAGATGGTGATTATTACAAAAAAGCGGATCTTCGATTTTTATATAAACCGGTAACGACTTCTACTGCTAATCTTACCTCTACTAGCGCTTATCTCACCACGGTTCCTTTTGAAGTTACAGCTATCGATCGAAGTGGGACAACTCCTGTAGAGACAAATCTGACTTTAGCTCAACTAAAAAGTTTACGACAGCCAGTTCTGGTGAGTGCCGATTTGGCGAAAATTCCTGCATCTACTCCTACTGGTTCTGGTATTACTAGCACTTATGCTACTTTTAATATTTGTACTCCTATCCTTGATAATGCACTACCCACTATAAGTCTTTCGGGTGTTACTGTACAAGTTTGGTGGAATTCCTTAACTACAGCTCAAAAAAATGCTTTTAGACTGGTAGCTCAAGACTATCTGCAAACACAAATACAATCTCAAAATGCCCCTGTGCGTTTTTCTTTGATGAGTACAGCCCTAAAATCAATAAGTACTACAGATACTTTCCTCAATGATTTTGGTCCAACTACTGCTCCAACTACTTTCTCCAACGATTCTCGATTGACAGCGCAATTTACGACTACTACCTTAAGAAATACCGCTTGGTCAAATCTAAGAGAAATGACTCCCCAACAAATAGCAGGTTTAAGAGAGTACAGTGGTTTAGGTACGGGAACTGCCACGGCAGATACTTCTCGTTGTTATATAAGCGCTCCTCTAACTGATATAGGACGAAATGCAGCCACTGATAAATCTTTGACTCGTTTTTATAATGATAGAGAAGCACGAGATATGCGAATCTTACAGTTAAATCTCGAAAGTTTAGCTATTTGGAATCATCAAGGGGTTTATTGGAATGGTAGTAATCTTGTTTCCGCCAACGAATTATTATATAAAAAAGCTAATGCTGATAGTTCTGCACCTGCTAATTCTTTTCAAAATCTCGGTTTAGCTCCTCAAGATACCTCTGAAGGAGGAATGGTTATTCACGCCACTATTAATAGTACTACTTATGCTTCTGCAAAAACAAAACAAAGCCCTTATGGTTTTGCCCTTACAGACGGGAAACAATTATTAGGTTTAGGTAAAACTACAACTTACCCAGATCCTACGGGGATGACTTTCGCCACCGATCAAGGTGTTTATGTTCAAGGGGATTATAATGTAGGAGCAAAAGATTATCACACAGGTAAAGGTGCTACTTTGAGTACTCCGACAACGGATGCCAATGCTACTGTCAGGGTTCAGAATAAACAACCTGCGGCTTTTTTAGCTGATACTTTTTATCCTCTTTCTAATGCTTGTCTTAATCCTGATAGATCTATTAATCACCGTCCGGGTACAAACTGTGATAATGCAGGAATAGGGGATACGGCGAGTAAAATTGCTGCTTCCCATACAGAACAAAATGTGGCTATTCTTTCCGGTACGGATCTTAGTAATAAGCCTTCAAATGGTCAATATAATGGTGGTTTAGAAAATTATCCTCGCTTTTTGGAGGACTGGAGTAGTAAAGAATGGCGTTATAGAGGCTCTTTCGTAAGTATTTCAACTCCTCTTTATGCTCAAGGTGTATGGGGGTCGGGTTACAATCCTCCTTTACGGCCTTGGGATTATGATGTACTCTTTAATACCTTTGAAAATTTACCTCCTTTAACTCCCCGATTTGTGGTTCTTAAACAGGAATCTTTTATTCGTAGTTTTGATCAGTAAGGTGATTTCTAATAATAAATATACCTACATGATCCCCCCTAACCCCAGGGCGTTTTCATTATCCAAAAAAGCCATCGCTATAATTAATAGTACGCAAAATTTACAGGGTTTTTTTCATAATAATAAATTAATTATTAATAAAAAAGTCATCACCTCCTTAGCTTATAAGGTTTTTAGGGCAAGGGTTTGACAATTTTACCTCGACTTTGAAAACGCCCTGATAGTAGAGTGGGCAGTGCCCACAATCATATTTATTAGCGATCGCCACCAATTCAGGTAAAGGGGAATAATCAGAGTTTTTATTATACTTAGATCTTGCATATCAATCCAAAATCCACTGTAAAATGAATTTTACAGCAAAATGAACTAGAAACTTTATCGGATATAACTATTAGTTCAATTTATTGAACGCTGATTTTTGGCTTTGAAATTTATTTCAAGGCTGTTTATGAAAAGTATCTAATGGTGGAGCGATGCCCCGCCCTACAAAATTTTTAAATTTGTCTCAATCTTAATTGAATTAACTATAATTGTGAGAGCTGCCCACCCTACATTCTAAATTCTGCGATCGCCTTATTTAATTGAGTGAAATGCTCTGGTTTATGGGTTGCCATGACAGAAAAACGAATACGGCTAGTAGGTACGGTTGGAGGTCTGATAGCTGGGGCAAAAAATCCATTCTCTCGTAGCTTTACGCTTAAATTTAGGGTTTCTTTCGCAGTTTTTGACTTTAAACATAAAATTGCTGATTCTGACGGTAAAAAATCCATATTAACAAAATTTAGGTTTTCTTTCAGTAATGCTATATTTTGCCATAATTGCCATCGCTTTTTCGGCTCGGATTGTATGATTTCGATACTTTTTAATGCCGCCCCAGTATCCGCAGGAGATAAAGCCGTAGTATAAATCCATGTGGGGCAACGATTCCGCAAAAAATCGATTAAAAGTTCACTTCCTGCTACATACCCTCCCAGACTACCGATAGCTTTACTTAATGTGCCAATTTGAATAATATTTTCCCCTTTGATGTCAAAATGTTCTAAACATCCTGCCCCAGTTTTTCCCATAACTCCCGTTGCGTGGGCTTCGTCTATCAGTAACCAACAATTATATTTAGTGGCGATCGCCTGTAACTCCGGTAAAGGGCATAAATCACCATCCATACTAAAAACGCTATCGGTAAGAATAAGGCAATGACGATAAAGATAACGATTTTTAATTAATTTTGCTTGTAAATCTTGACAATTATGATGGCTATATTCAATTACCTGACTTTGGCTTAATTTAGCTCCATTTTTCAAGCTCGAATGATTATATTCATCTCCTAAAATTAAATCTTTTTGATTAACTAACGCTGAAATTGTACCTATATTGGCACTATATCCCGAACTAAATACCAATGCTTTTTCTGTATGTTTCCATGATGCGATCGCCTTTTCTAAGTCTTCATGTAATTTTCGGTGTCCACTTAATAATCTTGAACCGGTGCTACCAGTACCATATTTTTGTATAGCTTCGATGGCAGAATTAATCAAACGCTCATCAGCAGATAATCCTAAATAATCATTACTAGCGAAATTAACTAATTTTTGTCCATCTAATTCAATTACAGCCCCAGATAAACCAGTAATGGTTTTTTCTTGACGATACCAATTAGCCCGTTTTATAGTATTTAAAGATTTTGACAGATATTCAGCAAGAGACATAAATTATTAGAAATAAGGAATTAGGAGAGGGGGAGCTTTTAACTGTTAACAGATAGCTTATTATACTTCCTTATATCTACTTATTTTCAAAGGTTGACATTTACAAAAAAATATGCTATATTTTAGCGAAGTCGATAACCAAGACTGTAAAAACTATTTAATTTAAAGATTAAGTTAAATAAAAAATTAGTTATTATTCGAGATTAAGCATTAATTAGAATAATAAAAGTAGGGTGGGTTACACCCGAATCAACGCTTGTGGACAGTATCAAGCCGACTTGACGCAGTAGTTGCAAGAAGTAAACGTCATAGGTAACTATGAGTAAGTTTTATATAACAGTTAGTTACCGCATAAATAATGAGAAATGAGGAATTGTTGGATTAATTCTTAATCTGTTACAGTTTCTCATCTCTGTCGTGTTAATCTATTTTCTAATTTTTGATTCATAATTCAAAATCATAACTATTTTATCCCTAAAATTTGTTTACAAATAATTAACTGTTGATTTATTTCTTCGTCTAAATCATAAATTTTTTCTAGTTTCTCATAATATTTAATTGCCTCTAAATATAAGCATTGTCGCTGATTAATCAGTGCTATTTGTAACAATGCCCAATAATCATCTCGTTTAATTATTAAGGCTTCCTGATAACTTTTTTTGGCATTTTCCCACTGCTGTAATTTTTGCTGAGATTCCCCTTGCCAATAATAACTCCAATAATCATCAGGGCGCATTTTTAAGGTTTGTTGAAACAAGTCTAATGCTAGAAGATATTTCCGTTGATGATAATAGGATTTTGCCATGCGATAAGTTGCCCAATAATCCTCAGATTTATTTTTTAATGCGGTGGTAAAACAATTAATTGCTTCAAAATGATTATTTAATTTTTCCTGCCAAATATAACCTTGATCATACCATGACCAATAATTATTTGGTTCTATTTCACAAGCTATTTTAAAACTAGAAATCGCTTCAGAATATTGTGCTAATTCTTCTAATACTTTTCCTCGATAATACCATGAAAAATAGTCCCCCGGGTGATATTCGATCGCCTTTTCATAACTATATAGTGCATCTTGACATAAATTTCGATGGCGTAATTGATTTCCTTGACAATACCACCCTTGATAATTATCAGGACGACATTCTAACACACGATAAACTTCACTAACTTTACTCGCAACCATAATATTTCTACTTTAAAGATAAATTTAATTTTCCATTATGCTAATTTAATTCTATCAACTATACCTATCTAACAACCGTAAAAGGGTTATCAAAATTTAACACCAAAAAAAATTGTGAAACTTACAGTATTTTTATTACTCTATTTACCTATTACTAATTATAATTGATGCTATGTTTAAATTTAAAAGAAAGGTTAAAAGAATTAATGAATAATAATAATTCAATTAGACATATCTTAGCTTTAGAATCTGGTTCATGGAAAAAAACTTTTTTTCTCGATAAAAATAATTATTCTATTGGTAGAAATTCCACTAATTCTTTAGTCATTCATCATCGAGTTATTTCCAGAAATCATGCTAGTTTAGTGAAAGTAAATTATACGAATATAGAAGAAGACGAAAACAACTGTTATAGTATTTTTTGGATTATTGATGGTGATTTAAAAGGAAATAAAAGTACTAATGGAATTTATATTAATGGAACACAATCTTCTTGTCATCAATTACAACCAGGAGATATAATCCTTTTAGGAGGAATAGAAGTTAAAGCTAAATATGATATTGTTGATTTAAAATCTAAAACTTTTTTTAGTCTAATTTATCCTAATAAACTTTCTTTAATAACTGAGAAAAATCAAAATAACAGTGAGAATAATAATTCTAGTTTTGTTTTACACACTCTTGATAATCAAGGATTACAAAATTTTGAATTAATATCTGAAGGTATTTTAGTGATTGATTTAGATACCCAAAAAATTTTAGCTGCTAATTCTTTTTATTGTAAGTTAGTTAACTATTCCTTATTAGAAATTATTAATTTAACTCTCAAGGATTTATTTGTATTAGAATCTGAAATTATTAACTATGATTTAGAAATTATAAAAAACAAGAATATTTCTAGTAATAGAGAATCAATACATAAAACTAAAGATGATAACTTAATCGCTGTTTTGGTTAATTATACTCCGATTAATTTTCAAGATAAAAGATGTTTATTAGTATCAGTACAAAATATTAATGAATTTAAAAAAATAGAAGAAATTATCCGTTATCAATCTACCCATGA
The DNA here is from genome assembly GCF_016743215.1 of Geminocystis sp. GBBB08. Lineage (GTDB taxonomy): Bacteria > Cyanobacteriota > Cyanobacteriia > Cyanobacteriales > Cyanobacteriaceae > Geminocystis. The sequence goes on along the minus strand of NZ_VRZC01000058.1, from coordinate 815 downwards.
TTCTATAACTAATTTACCAAATACAAAGTTATTCATCGAACAATTATCTTTATCTTTAAGTCATAATAAAATTAAAGAGGAAAATTTAGCCATAATGAAATTAAGGTTTAATAATTGGGCAAATCTGACTTATAAATTAAATTTAGATACCGAAAATAAGCTAATAAATAGTTTAGTTAAAATCATCAAAAATAATCTTTCAGCTGGAGATGCTTTCACCAAACTTTCCCCTAATGAATATGTAATAATGGTAGAAGAAGTGAAGAATAATAATAGAGTTAACACCATTATCGAAAATATTTTATCAAGTTTACATCCGCCTTTAATTATTGACGAACAATCTTTTTTAGTTACTGCTAATTTTGGAGTCAGTATTCATCCTTACGATGGAGAAAATATAACCGAGTTATTAAGTAAATCTATTATTGCCTTAGAATCTAGTTATACGAAATCTTTTAATAGTTATCAGTCTTATAATCAAGAAATAGAAAATAAACTGAACAAAAAAAATAATGACTTATATAATATAATTTTTAGGGCAATAAATGAAGAAAAGTTAATCATCAAGTATAACCCAATTATTAATGCTAAAAATCATGAAATATTAGGCTTAAATAGTCAATTATTTTTTGAAGATAATGAAGAATCACATCTCAAGGAATTAGATATTTTAAATATTGCTTTAGAAATAGGCTACAGTAAACATCTAATAGACTGGTGGTTACAAAAAATAGCTAAAGATATAACTTTATGGGAAAACAGTGAAATTAATATAAATCAAATTAGTATTAAAATACTGGCTTCTTATCTAACCG
>NZ_VRZC01000057.1 GCF_016743215.1 Geminocystis sp. GBBB08 | reverse complement strand
ACCTATTACTGATTACTCATTACTTATTGAATATGATTAAAACTATCGGATTTTTGTCTCTTTGGTTAGGATTTATTTTATACGCAGTTTTCTTCGCACCGCCAGATAATCCTGAAACTTTAGACTTAATTATTAATCTTTCTACTGGCAAATGGGAAGGCATTAACCCTGTCATTATTTGCCTATTTAATATTATGGGAATTTTACCCTTTATTTATGCTTCTTTCTTAATTATTGATGGAAGGGGGCAAAAAAATAAAGCCTTTCCTTTCGTTATCGGTAGTTTCTTTTTAGGGGCATTTGCCTTATTACCTTATTTTGCTTTTCGTCAAAAAAATACTAACTTTATCGCACAAAAAACCCTCATTATTAAAATCCTTGATTCTCGTTTATATAGTATTTTGGTTACCCTTTCTTGTTTCACTTTAATTTTTATTGCCGTGACAAAAGGAGATTGGCAAGACTTCATTCTACAATGGCAAACTAGCAAATTTATTCACGTTATGAGTTTAGATTTTTGCTGTTTATGTTTATTATTTCCTGCGATTATTGCTGATGATTTAACTCAAAGAAGTATAGAAAATAAAACTATATTTTGGTTAATAACATTTACCCCTTTAATCGGTACTTTATTATATATCTGTTTTCGTCCTTCTTTACTTGATAATCAAGATAACTCTACATCATTAGTTGATAATGTTAGTTCTATTAATTAATTTTTAATCCTCAAATATAGTTAAATTTATATGACAGTTTTTGCCCAAGAAAAGTTACTATTTACTCCTTCACAAAAAAATTCTAATCCTATCCCTTTAATTTTTGCTTTTCCCAATGAATATACTGTGGGAATTACCAGCTTAGGTTATCAATTAGTTTGGGCAAATTTTTCTTTAAGAAATGATATTGCTGTTAGTCGTTTATTTACAAATATTCATGAAAATTTACCTCGAAATCCTGAATTAGTTGGTTTTTCTTTTTCTTGGGAATTAGACTATGTTAATATCCTAAATTTATTGGAATTTTTAAGTATTCCTATTTAGTCTAAAAATAGAAACGAAAATCACCCGTTAATTTTTGGTGGAGGTCCTGTTTTTACTGCTAATCCAGAACCTTTTGCGGATTTTTTTGATATTATTTTATTAGGAGATGGTGAAAATTTATTAGGTACTTTTATCGATAGTTACCAACAAATTAGACAAAATGATCGCCTAAAAAAATTAACTCATTTAGCTCAAACATCAGGTATTTATATTCCAAATTTATACGAAATTAACTATCAAGAAAAAGACGGTAAAATTGAGAGTATTAAAACTATTAATCATCAGATTCCTGAAACGGTAGAAAAACAAACTTATCGAGGTAATATTTTATCCGCTTCAACAGTAGTAACAGAAAAAGCCGCATGGGAAAATATTTATATGGTGGAAGTGGTAAGAAGTTGCCCAGAAATGTGTCGTTTTTGCTTGGCAAGTTACCTTACTTTACCCTTTCGCACGGCAAGTTTAGAGGCTTCTTTAATTCCTGCCATAGAAAGAGGCTTAAAAGTCACAAATCGCTTGGGTTTATTAGGTGCATCTGTAACTCAACATCCTGAATTTGATACTTTAATCGACTACTTATCGCAATCCCAATTTGATGATGTCAGAGTGAGTATTGCTTCCGTAAGAACAAATACCGTCACAGAAAAATTAGCGGAATTTCTCAAAAAACGAGATACTCGCTCTATAACTATTGCTATTGAGAGTGGCTCTGCTAAAATTAGACAATTAATCAATAAAAAGCTCGAAAATCACGAAATAATCGAAGCGGCTATCAATGCCCAAGCAGGAGGATTAAAAGCGATAAAATTTTATGGCATGGTAGGCTTACCTGAAGAAGACTTGTCAGATATAGATGCCACTATTGAGATGATGGCACAAGTAAAAAAAGCCGCCCCAAAATTAAAAATAACCTTTGGATGCAGTACTTTTGTTCCAAAATCTCACACTCCTTTCCAATGGTTTGGGGTTAACCCTGACAGCAAAAAAAGATTGCAATATTTAGAGAAAAATTTACGAAAAATTGGCGTTGATTTACGCCCTGAAAGCTATAGTTGGTCAGTAATTCAAGCTCTTATTTCTCGTGGCGATCGCCGTTTAAGTAAGTTACTAGAATTAACTCGTAATTATGGGGATACCTTAGGCAGTTATAAACGGGCATTTAAAGAATTAAAAGGAAAAATACCGGGTTTAGATTATTATGTTCATGAAAATTGGCAGATGGGGGAAATTTTGCCTTGGCAACATTTAAAAACAGCATTAACAGAAGAAACTTTAATCAAACATTTACAGCAAAAATAAACTTCTTTTGGAAATTTAGGTAGAGGCAATCTGTAGGGAAGGGTAAGTTTCCTGATGAAAATGGGCGAACGATGAGTAATTGCTTATAATATATCAAAATTAAAATTATTGATTATTAAAATTATGTGTGGAATAGTCGGTTATATTGGAACACAAACTGCCATCGATATTTTAGTCAGTGGTTTGGAAAAATTGGAATATCGGGGATATGACTCCGCTGGAGTAGCCACTATTCTCGATCATAAAATTCATTCTACCAGAGCTAAGGGCAAATTATACAATTTACGCACCAAATTAGAGAAAGAAAGCAATAACAGTAACATCGGCATCGGGCACACCAGATGGGCAACCCACGGTAAACCAGAAGAGCATAACGCCCACCCTCACCAAGATAATCAAGGTAGATTCGCCGTCGTGCAAAACGGCATTGTGGAAAACTACCAAGAATTGAAACAGGAATTAATCGCTAAAGGTTGTCAATTCCTCTCGGAAACCGATACCGAAGTAATCCCTCACCTTATCGCTCAATATTATAACCCCGACAGTGACGATCCCTTTATGGATGCCGTGAATAAAGCCGTCAACCGTTTAGATGGTGCGTTTGCCATTGGGGTTTTATGCGTTGACTATCCTGATGAATTAATTGTAGCCCGTCAAAGTGCCCCCTTAACCATCGGATTTGGACAAGGAGAATTTTTCTGTGCTTCTGATGTCACCGCTTTAGTGCATCACACCAACACCGTTTTAACCCTAGAAAATGGCGAAATTGCCCGTTTAACACCGTTAGGAGTTGAAGTTTACGACTTTTCTGGCAAACGCTTACGCAAAACCCCTCGTACCCTTGATTGGAGTCCGGTTACTGTAGAAAAACAAGGGTATCGTCACTTTATGCTCAAAGAAATTCACGAACAACCGTCCGTAGTGCGTACCTGTTTAGAAGCCTATCTAAATCCTGATTGGCACTCAGAAAGTAACCCTGAAGAAAATCCCATTACCTTAAACCTCAAACCGGAAATTTATCAAGATTTAGAACATATTCAGATTGTCGCCTGTGGTACGTCTTGGCACGCAAGTTTAGTTGGTAAATATTTACTAGAGCAAGTAGCACAAATTCCGACTTTTGTACAATATGCCTCTGAGTTTCGTTATTCTCCTACCCCAGTTATGCGTAATACAATTACAATTGGCGTTACTCAATCGGGTGAAACTGCCGACACCCTTGCCGCTCTTGAGATGGAGAGACAGAGAAGATCTGTACTAAGTGCCGAATATCGCTCTTGTATTCTTGGTATTACAAATCGTCCTGAAAGTACATTAGGTGGTATGGTGGATCAAGTAATTAATACCTACGCTGGAATTGAGATTGGGGTGGCGGCAACGAAAACCTTTGTCGCTCAAGTGATTGCTTTTTATATCCTTGCCCTTGATTTGGCTTGGAGAAGAAAAACCGTCACTCCTTCACGGATGGAGGAAATATTAAAAGGTTTACTGCAATTACCTACTCAAATCGAACAAATTATTCATTCTGAAGAAGGAAAAATCCGAGATTTAGCCCATCAATTCCCCGATACCAAAGATTTTATTTTTCTAGGTAGAGGTATTAACTTCCCCATTGCGTTGGAGGGTGCATTAAAACTCAAGGAAATTAGTTATATTCACGCTGAAGGCTATCCTGCGGGAGAAATGAAACATGGTCCGATCGCCCTTTTAGATGCTCATGTACCCGTAGTTGCGATCGCCATGGGAGGAAGTGTTTATGAGAAGGTGATTTCCAATGCCCAAGAAGCGAAGGCAAGGGATGCACGTTTAATCGGAGTTTTACCCCAAAACCATAAAGAAGATATGTTTCAGGATACTTTAATTGTGCCTGAAGTGGAGGAAATTTTGTCGCCTATCTTGGCGGTGATACCCTTGCAGTTGTTATCCTATTACATTGCATCCATGCGCGGTTTAGACGTAGATCAACCTCGTAACCTTGCCAAATCAGTAACAGTAGAATAACCGTAGGGTGGGCATTGCCCACCATGTAATAGAGAAATAAAGTTGTATAATTTAAAATAAAGTTGTATATCTCAACATATATTATTACAAGTTTTAATAAATCAAAACGTGAAAAAAATAACAGAAGTTACGAGAAAACAAATTGCGAACTTATTTTACAAAGAATTTAATTATTGGGGAGATTATGAAGGAGATGATGAGGAAATTATATTTTTGGAAAGATTATATAACTTAGAAGAATTACCTTCAACTGATGGCAGATTCAAGGATGCTAAAGGTGATATTTGGCAACATCGAATAAATAATTGGGATTGGCAAGATAATAATTGGATTTTTAAAGATGAAGACGATCGATTTAGTCTAAATGATGGTAATGATGACGAGTATCTATTAAAATTTCTCTGTGAAACACTACATCCTACTGTTAGAGAGCCAGAAAATGTACAAGAATTACTTAAGAGATATAATAATATTTTGTCAGTGGATGGTTATAAAATTATAGAAATAAATAGATTATCAAATCGTCCAGTTTACGGATTTTGTGAAATCAATAATCAAATCAGTTTTTCAAGTAACATATCAATGAAACCAATTCAAAAAATTCTTTTTGGCAGTCCGGGTACAGGTAAAAGTTATCAAATTCGTGAAATTGCTCAACAACAATTAAATATTCAGATCGATGAATTTACTAAAACTTCTCCCAACATCGTGAAAGCGGTTTTTCATCCTGAATATAGTTACGCTGATTTTATGGGTAAATTATTACCTTTTACTCAGGGAAGCTCAGTAATTTATAAATTTTATCCAGGACATTTTTTGAAGATTTTAGGAAAGGCTTATAAATCTCTAATTGAGGGTAAAAATGAGAATTATTTATTAGTAATTGATGAGTTAAATAGAGGAAATAGTGCCGCTATTTTTGGTAATATTTTTCAATTACTCGATCGTGAAAGTGATGGTTGGTCAAGTTATGAAATAGATATTTCTGAAATGGAATTAGTGGGTTTATTTCAAGCAATGAAATTAAGTGTTGAAATCAGTAGTAATAATAAAATTAGAATGCAATTTCAAGAAAATGGTGGTTATATTGACTATTCAAATGCTTTAAAAAATCAATCAGAAAATCTTAAAAATGATATTAATAACAATGGTGCTATAGTTTGCAGTATATTACTAAAATGTCAAATAAAATTACCACCTAACTTATCAATTATTGCCACAATCAACACCTCAGATGAATCAATTTATTATCTTGATACTGCTTTTAAAAGACGTTGGGATTGGGAATTTGTTAATGCCCTAGTGGGAGCATTTTTTTACCATGATATTCCTCTGGAATTATTAGATGTTAAATTAATTATTAATGATCAATCTCATGAATCTTGGTACTATTATATAGTAGGCATTAATGAGTTAATTAAATCTAATTATCAAACTATTAGACGTATTGAAGATAAGATGATTGGATGGTGGTTTATTAAGCCAGAAAACGATAAAATTGAGCTTCAAAAAGTAAAAGATAAGTTAATGTTTTATTTATGGGATAGTGTATTTGCTAGAGATAAAAGACCTTTAGAGAATTTTCTTAGTGATGATAAAAATTCTACAGTAAAACTCGCACTTTATTCAGACTTTTTAAACCTCACAGAAGTATTTTTAGACAAAGTATTGCTGTTGGGAAAAACCTAATATAAAGGAGAATATTTTGATCAAAAAATCGAACTTGAACTAATGGAAAAAGTAGATAAAATACCTTTTTAAAATAATAATTTTTAGTTTAATTCAAATGATTAATTTTAATTCTTTACAATTACTTGTTAATAATAATTATTCTTTTGTTGGTATTGATAAACAGGAATATAATTTGCGTTTTTGTTTACCAAAAGGTTTTAATTCACAAAAATCTAAATTAGATAATTTTAATAGTAAAAGAGATTTATTTTTTCTTTTTTATAAAATTTTTACAACTTTTAAAAGTATTTGCTTAGAAAAAGGTTACTTAGATAATAATAGTAGGCAGTTAACGAACGATCGAGATGGAGTTGTAAAAACTAAAATTGGTTCTAATATCGAAGATGATGGAGAAGATAACGAAAATATTTTTTATTCTAAAATTGATATTCTTGGTAAATTATTAGATGCTTATAATGAGCCAAAAATTTTAAGTTTCGCCTCTCGACTAGGTAAGAGTGATAAATTTGATTTAAGCAAAATTCATAAATATTTACATCAAGGGGTTTATTTGCTTAATAATGCTATTTATGTAGATCAAATGCTTCTACCGAAAAAAGTAGTTCAATTTGAATCTACTGATATAGTTACAATGTATTGTTACTTATTTTGTGAAATAAAACAGCAATTAAAAGAAATAATAAATCCGAAAATTATATCTTTAGGTGAAGATTTTAGAGAACGTTATTTAAACTCTCAAGATAGTCTTTTTGATGAAAATACCTATGAATCTGTTTTAAATTTACTCAAAGATGCTTTAGAAACGATCGACAATTATACACCGATAAAAGATGCTGATTACTGGGAATATTACGAAGCTACTGAACTATTTTTATATGGCGACTTAAATCAAGCCGAAGAAGGGGAAATTTGGGGTATAAATAATTTTCATACGGTGTGGGAATCAATGTGTTTAACTTACTTAGCAGAAAATAATAATTTATCTTATTTATTACATTGTGATACTCAATATTTAAGTCTGAGAATTATAGATAAACTGAAAACATCAGAAAAAGTAATTGACATTGACAATGTTTTTAAAATAAATGGTGTTTGTTTAAATCCCGATGCTATTTTATTTAGTTCAATAAATAGTGATTTTATTCAACAAACAACTTATGAAATATTTATTACTGATTGGGATAACTATGATTATAAAACACAATTTAGATATGACAATGGTTTTAAAACCTATAAAAAAGGTAAATCAATATTTATTAACATTGCTTATTTTGGTCAAGAAAAATACATTTATACAGCTCAAAAATTAGGAAAAATATATCCGAATCGAGACAATACATATTTAGTTATTGATTCTCCTTTACCTAAAAATTTTTATTCGTTTTGGGAAGTGCCAGAAATTATAGATGATAAATGCCTTAACTTAATGAGTTATTTTAATCATTTTTTTATTTAGCTCTAAAAAAGCAAATATTAACTTGGGATAATTTTTGTGAAAAGATATTAAAACCATTAGATATTACTTTTGCTGATCGTGGTAATTTTAATGATTTGAATGTGTTTACTCGATCGCTTTTTCGAGATAAATTAGAAAAATATATTAAAAATGAATTTGAAAAATTTATAAACAAAATATTGAATAATAAGAATACTTTAATTAACGTAATTGATATAAAATACTATGATTTTGAATATTTTTTTAATAGCAATAATCAAAAAGAAAATAAAGAAAAAAATGTTAGAAAGCAATTTGTTTATGAATATTTATTACAAAAGAAATTAAAACAACATTTTGATAATAACTTTATCCCTAATATTGAAAGTAGTTTTTGGATTCCTGATTATCATCCAGATGATTCAAACTTAGTTAAAAAAGATCAAGTTTTTCTTGATGATTATATTGAGTTAAATAAAATCAATTTTTTATTAGTTGCTGAAAATTATAGTACTTTTTAAATAAAAACTTAAAAAGTATTGATAAATAGGAGTAGAGAACATACTATAATCAAACAATTAAAAAAATTATTAAGGATGGCAAAATTAACTTTACCTCAGCTTGAGCGACATTTATTTACGGCAGCGGATATTTTACGGGGGAAAATGGACGCTTCCGAATTTAAAGAATATATTTTTGGGATGCTTTTCTTAAAGAGGGCTTCGGATATATTTGAGCAAAGGTATCAAGAGATTATTAAAGAAAATTTTACTAAAGGACGCAGTGAAGAAGAAGCCAAACAACGGGCTGAATCCCCTAATCGCTACATAGAAACTTTTTTTATCCCAGAAAAAGCAAGATGGAATTATATCAGAGATGAATTACATAAAGATGTTGCTAACGGTTTAAATAAGGCATTGGCGACTTTAGAAGATAGTAATCCTGCTTTAGAGGGTGTCTTAGGGCATATCGATTTTAACCGTCAGGTGGGTAGTAATCGGATGTCAGATAGTAAGTTAAGGGATTTAATTCAGCACTTTAGTAAGTATCGTTTACGCAATGATGATTTTGTCTTTCCTGATTTGTTGGGGGCAGCTTATGAGTATTTAATCGCCGAATTTGCTGACTCGGCTGGAAAAAAAGGCGGTGAATTTTATACCCCCCGTGATGTGGTGCAGTTAATGGTGCGGTTGGTGAAACCAGAGCAAGGTATGTCAATATATGACCCCTGTATTGGTTCGGGGGGTATGTTGATTCAAGCCAAGCAATATGTGGAAGAGTGCGGTGGTGATTCTCATAATTTGGCTTTAGCAGGGCAGGATAATAATGGCGGTGTGTGGGCTATCTGTAAAATTAATATGCTTTTGCATGGAATTAGGGATGCTAATATTCAAAATGATGATACTCTATCTAATCCTCTACATTTAGATGGTAATGAATTAATGCGGTTCGATCGAGTTTTGAGTAATCCCCCTTTTTCTCAGAATTACACCAAAAAAGAGATTAAATTTAAAGAGCGTTTTAGTCATGGTTGGTGTCCAGAAACGGGCAAAAAAGCCGATTTAATGTTCGCTCAACATATGTTATCGATGTTAAAACCAGACGGAATTATGGCAACTGTTATGCCCCATGGGGTGTTATTTCGAGGGGGAGATGAGCAAAAAATCCGTAAAAGTTTGATTGAAAAGGATTGTTTAGAAGCTGTTATTGGTTTACCTCCCAATTTGTTTTATGGTACTGGTATCCCTGCTTGTATTTTAGTGATGCGTCATGGAGGGGCAAAATCTCCAGAGCGTCGGGGTAAGGTATTATTTATTAATGCAGATGGGGAATATTATGTTGGTAGAGCACAAAATTATCTCAAACCTGAGCATATTGAGAAGATTATTTCAACTTTTACTGAATTTAAGTCAATTTCAGGCTATGCCACGGTGGTTAGTAAGGAGGAGTTGGCACAGAATGATTATAATTGCAATATTCGCCGTTATGCTGATAATGCTCCCTCTCCCGAAAATCATGATGTTACTGCCCATATTTTAGGGGGTATTCCTCAAAGGGAAGTAGATGCCCAATTATCTTTACTTCAAGCTCATGGTTTTAACTCGATCAAGATTTTAGTGACTAGAAAGTAAGATAATAATTAATGATTATGGAAATGAGCAATTATGAGAGTTAATCAAGAAACATAATTTTTCCGTAAAAATTAACTCACTTTAGTAGAGTTTCGCTGTTAGCAATGAAATTTATTTCATTGTGGGTTAATGGTTTAAAGCAATAAATCTCTTTGTAATCAACGAATTTGCCATCAATTAACCGATTTGTAATCAATCAACCGCCTTGCAATAAATTGACAAGGCTAATCGCAAAAGTCAGCTAAAGCGACTAAACAACATACAATTTTACTTTGATAATGATCCCTCATAATCCCCTTTAATCAATGAAACGATCCCCCCTAACCCCTAATAAGGGGCGAACTTTATTGTTTTTGATAGTGGTAACGTGCTTGTAGAAAATCGATTCTTTCAGCAGTGACACGATAAACCAATCTATGCTCTAAATCAATTCTACGAGACCATGTATCAGAATCTAAAAATTTTAGTGGTTCAGGTTTACCAATACCTTCTAAGGGAGATTTGATAATAGCTTCAATTAAATCCAGAATTTTATTAGCTTTAGTTTTATCTGTGCGATACCACCATGCTAAATCTTCCCTAAAACGAGGGTGAAATACTGGAAATCTTGAATTGATAATGTTAGGTTGAGTTTTAGTTATATTCCCTTGATTTTTCTCGGCTTTTTTCTTTTTATCTTTCAATATTTAACTCCTCACATAACTCATCAACACTGTTAGGAGATGGAGGTGTTTGAGTATCCCATTTTTTTGAATCTTCTAACGCCTCTAATAAACGTTGTGCATTGACAGGCGATCGCAATAAATATATAGTTTCTAAAATGCTAGATAATTCATCGGCACACAAAAGGGCAATATCTTTATGTCCACGTCGTTTAACTACGGCAATGGTATTATCATTTTCTATATCGTTTAAAAGATTGGCTAAATTTTCTCTGGCTTGAGTGTAAGTGGTTTTGATCGAAAACATATTATGATAACCTGTCCAGTTTTTCTGTACATTTATTGATGTTCCTAGTTTAGCTTAAAATATAATGAATAAACCCCCTTGCAATAAACTGCTTCGCAATAAATCCCGTAGCGTAGCGAGGCACGAAGCAATCTCGAAGCGTTGGGCGAAAATCTGGTAAAGCGATTTATCAAAAAGTTTTTAGTCGCTTTAGCCGACTTAAGCTATAAGTCATGAAATTTATTTCTTGGCGAATTATGATACATCACCTAGCATGATTCCCTTTAATGAAGGGGAATTGAACCTAAACCTAATCTATATATTATTTAAACAAACGTGAAATATTTTGATTTTATCCCCCATATCACCGAGAGAAACCAAATTAAGCCCTTTATTGAACAGGATAAGGGGGTGATTGCCAAAGAGCAAGAGTTAAATCAGGCTTTTAAGGGTTGGTGGGAGTTAAACGCCCCTAATTTGGCTAAATTGCCCGAAAATAAGGCGGTGATGCAGTTAAGAACGGATTTTATGGCTTCCTTTGTGGAATCTCTGCAACCTGTGGGGTTATTGGATAGGTTTAAGGTGGCTGGTGTAATCGCTAGTTGGTGGGATGAGGTGCGTTATGAATTGCGGACTTTATCGGAGTCTGGTTTTAATGGTTTGGTTGATAGTTGGGTGGATACTATTAAGGATGGTTTGGTAGATAATGATGACAGTAGCAATAAAGCTAAGTTTGATCCCCTTAATCATAAATTAGTTAAGGTGTTATTGGCGGATTATTTGGCAGAAATTGAAACGGTAGAGGGGAAAATTGCGGAATTAGAGCAGGAAAAGGAGAGTTTTGAGCAAGGAGAAGGGGGAGAGGATACGGAAGAAGGGGAGGAGGTGCTTAATGTGGCGAAGGAGTTGGATAATCGGGTTAAGGAGTTGAAAGCTAGTATTAAGGATGCAGAAAAAAGGATTAAGTGGTTAAATCGCAGTGCTAATGTGAAGGATAAGGGTTTGATCGCAGCTAAGAAGAAGCTAGGGGAAGATACAACAGAATTAGAGCAGGAATTGGCGGATTTAGAGGCTTTTGTGACTCCTATTACTCTGGAAATAACGGAAATTGAGGAATTGTTACTGCCCTATAATGAGTTAAAGGAAAGGCTAAAAGAGGCTAAAAATGAACTGAAAGAGTTAAAAAATAACTTAATTGAGCGTTTAGACGAGGCTAGAAGGGCTTTAAGGGATGATGAATGTCAAAAACTGGTGTTAGCTATCTTTTTTGAGGGTTTAGAGCAAGAATTAGAGCGTTATGTAACGGCACACCGTCAACAGGTTATCGCTGTGGTTGAGAATTGGTGGGATAAATATAGGGTTACTTTTCGTTGTCTTGAGGAGGAAAGGAGTCAGGTTGTTAATGAGTTAAATTCTTTTTTTGAGGGGTTGGGTTATGTCTAAAAATATGGGTTTTAAAGATTCGCCACTTGGTTTAATTCCTGATGATTGGGAATATACTAAGTTAAGCAACATTACAAACATAAAACGAGGTGCAAGTCCTAGACCTATTGATAACCCTATTTGGTTCGCCGATGAAGGTAGGGGATGGGTTAGAATCAATGATGTTACTCGTTCTAATGGTCATCTTTATTCTACAGAACAATATTTATCGCCATTAGGAGTAACTAAAAGTGTTCCTGTTAATGTTGGTCAATTAATAATGAGTATTTGTGCCACAATAGGAGAACCGGCGATCGTTGAAATTGATGTTTGTATTCACGATGGATTTGTTGTTTTTGATCAATATGAGAAATATTTAACTACAAAATTTTTATATCATTTTCTCCGTTTTTACACACCTAATTTTCAAAATTATGGTCAAACAGGAACACAAGCAAACTTAAATACAACTATTGTTGGTGCTACACCTATTGCTTTACCGCCTCTGAAAGAACAGGAAAAGATAGCGGAAATATTGGATAAAGTGGATAGTTCGATCGAACTTACGGAAGCATTAATCAAGAAACTAAAACAAATCAAAGCAGGATTATTACAAGACTTATTAACCAGAGGATTAGACGAAAAGGGCGAATTAAGAAACCCTGACACCCACCCCGAACAATTTAAAGATTCTCCTTTAGGTAAAATTCCTATTAATTGGGAAGTTGTTGAATTAAAATCACTTCTTTCAAGCCCTATTAAAGATTTTGGTAGCTTTTCAATGACTAATTTGTTAGATTTTCAAGATTCAGGTATTCCTTTTTTAAAGACAGAAGCAATTTATGATTATGGGCTTGACATTAAACACATAACTTTTATATCAGAAAAAATACATCAACTTTTACCTCAATCTATTGTTTATAAAAATGACATTTTATTAACTAAGATAGTTGCTATAGGCAGGGTTTGCCTTTATGATGGTAGTCTTGGTATTTGTAATAGTAATGCCGCATCGGCAAAAATAAGGATTTCTTCCAGTTTAGCTAGTAAAGATTTTATTGCATATTTTTTACGTTCTGATTTTGCAAAGCGACAATATCTAAATTCTGTTATTAGTACCCCACCAAGAATTAACTTAAATCAAATTAATCAATTAAATATCATTACTCCTCCTTTAAAAGAACAAGTAAAAATAGTAAAAATTTTAGATACCCAAGAGAAGGCGATCGAAAAAGAAGAACAATATTTAAAGAAATTAAAACAGAAAAAACAGGGATTAATGCAGGACTTATTAACAGGAAAAGTAAGAGTAAATCATTTGTTCTATAACTAGAAGAATAAAAACTATAGCCGCTATATATAGTAGAATTTATTAATAAACACACTATATGTAGTATAAATTTGAAAATACTTTTGTATAATAGGAGTTAAAAAATAATCAAGGCGGTGAATAAATGCCCACAGAAATTTATCACATAACTCATATAAAAAACCTCTCCTCAATTATCAAAAGTGGTGAATTAACAGCGAATAGTCTCCTCAAACGACAAAATCAAACTTACCAAAACATAGCCCATCAAAATCTTCAATATCGCCGTGCCATAACTTCCGTAACCTGTGGGCAAAAAGGCACACTTCATGACTATGTACCCTTTTACTTTGCTCCTCGCTCCCCCATGCTTTACGCCATCAATCAAAAACAGGTACAAGGATATACACAAGGACAAAAACCCATAATTTATTTAGTTACCACCGCAGAAACCATCAAAAACGCTTCAATACCCTTTGTTTTCACCGATGGTCATGGTATTATGGCATATTCTGAATTTTATGATGATTTGAAAGATTTAAACACAGTTATAGATTGGGATGTAATGAATTCAAAGATGTGGACTGATACCGCACAATTTCCCGATCGCAAACGTCGCCGACAAGCAGAATTTTTAGTTTATCAATATTGCCCTTGGCAGTTAATTAACAGTATCGCAGTTATCGATAGTTCGATCGCCCAACAGGTAAACCAACTTTTACAAACTCACTCTCATCAAATCCCCGTCAACATTTGCCGAAATTGGTATTATTAAAATTTAATAATTGAAATCTAGGAAAAAGTACAAAAATAAGCTAAACTTACTATCATAACTAATTATTTTAAATAACACTAAACAAGGACATTAATCAAATAATTTTTATCCCCTCTAAATAAAGTGAAGTATCTCAAAGATTCCGAAACTTAAAGAAAAAATTAATAACCTAATAGGGAAATGATCAAATTTAAACAAGGCAATATACTAAAAGAAAATACTGAAGCCCTTGTTAACACCGTTAACTGTGCCGGTGTCATGGGTAAAGGTATCGCCTTGCAATTTAAACAAGCATTTCCTGATAACTTCAAAGAATATAAAAAAATCTGTGACGGTGGACATTTAACACCTGGTATGATGTTCATTACTTCCACAAATCAACTATTCCCCAAATATATTATTAACTTTCCTACGAAGCGACACTGGCGAGGAAATTCCCAACTAACGGATATAAAAGCAGGATTACAAACCCTCATTCAAGAAGTAAAAAGATTAGGCATAAAATCGATCGCCATTCCGCCCCTCGGATGCGGTAATGGGGGCTTAGATTGGAGTGAAGTAAAACCTTTGATAGTAGAAGCATTTGCCCTTTTAGAAGGGGTAGAAGTGATTATATTTGAACCCATAGGAAGCCCTGCGGTGACAGAAATGAAAGTCACAACAGAGACACCTAACATGACTTTAGGACGTGCTTTATTAATTCATCTTTTAGAATTGTATGGTATCCCTGGTTATAAACTAACTAAATTAGAAATTCAGAAACTAGCCTATTTTTTACAAGTGGCAGGAGAACCTCTAAGATTACGTTATGGTAAAAATCAATATGGTCCTTATGCTGATAATTTAAACCATGTTTTACAGAAAATAGAAGGGCATTTTATCAAAGGATATGGCGATCGAACTCAACAATCCCAAATTTATGTTTTACCCGAAGGTAGAGAAAAAGCAAATCAATACTTACAACAACATCCCGAAGCTAAAGATAGATTAAATCAAGTAGCAGAATTAATTATGGGCTTTGAAAATCCTTACGGATTGGAAATGTTAGCCACAATTCACTGGGTAGTTACTCAAGAAGATAACCAAGCTAGTAACGATGTTAACCAAGCCATTAAACTTGTCTATTCATGGAATGAGAGAAAAAGACAATTATTTAAGGAAAATCATCTAAAAAAAGCATGGGAGAGACTAGCACAACAAAACTGGTTTAATTTAGCGGTAAATTAGCAGTAAACAAGAACAAAAAATGAATATAGACACATTAAACAATCAAATTCGCTACCTAACTAACCAAGAAGGAAAACCCACTGATGTTTTAATTCCCCTAACCATTTGGGAGACTATCATCGAAAAACTTAACCTCGAAACCACGGAAGAAAATGACAGTAAAGAGCAACTTATAGCGGACTTTAAACAAAGTTTAATAGATGCTAAAGAAGGGAAAACTTACCCCCTTGAAGAACTTTGGGAGGGGATAGACTGATACATGAAAGAAATAAGATTTACAGCCCCTCGTAAAAATGAATAATTTAGAAGCCTTTTTAAACAGATTAATTGAGCTAAAAAATGAAGAAGAAATAACCGATTTTTGTCGCAAATATTTAATTCACGGCACACCCTATATATTTAATAATCGAGAAAATGAATACTATGAATTTAGAAAAAAAATCGCCAATCAATTTAACATTGCCTTTTATGAAATCTATATTACAGGTTCGGCTAAATTAGGATTTAGTCTTTTTAAACAAAAACCATTTGACTATGATTCTGATATAGATGTAGCCATTGTTTCACCCCAACTCTATGAAAAAATGTTAGAACCAATTTATGACTATCAGATGGAATTAAGAAAAGCGAGGAAAAGTATAACCGTGACAGAATTAAAGCAATATCATTCTTTCCTTGAATATAACTGCCATCGGTTGGATTCGCCCCGATAAACTACCCTTATCCTTTGGAGTTGATATATTAAAACAAGAATGGTTTGACTTTTTTAAATCAATTTCTTACGGTAAATCAGAGATAGGAAATTATAAAGTTTCAGCAGGAGTATTTAAAAGTTATTCTCACTTTGAAAAATATACAATAAGTTCATTAAAACAAATTATTAACACTCAAAAAATTAGGAATAAAAATGTTAGCACAACAAATTAAACCCTCAGTAACTAACCCAACAATCGCCGATATTTACCAAAATATAGCAAGTGGTAAATTAATCCTAAAACCAGATTTTCAACGTAAATTTGTTTGGACTAATGACCATCAAGAGGAATTTATTGATACTATCTTAAAAGGTAATCCTTTCCCTGAGATTTATGTCTGTCAAGGAGAAATTGATACTCATAAATTACGCACTATTGAGTATGTAATAGATGGACAACAACGATTAACAACTATCAAAAAATATATTGATGGAGAACATCAAAAACTGTTGAAAAAAATACCTAAATATCAAGACTTAACAGAAGAACAAAAACGTAAATTTTTATCTTATCAAATGGTAGTTAGAGATATAGGAGAAGTCGATGAACAAAATATTAGAGAAGTATTTAGAAGAATTAACTTAACTAAATTTAAACTAGAAGATGTAGAAATTCATAACGCTATTTATAACGGTGAATTTATCCAAACTGCTAAAGATATTTTACATAATATTGACTTAAAAGAATTTTCAGTTTTTTACGAATCAGAATTTACACGCATGGCGGATTTACACTTTATTCTGCTAGTGATGTCAACTTTAGAAGAAGGTGGCTATTTTTCCCAAGATAAAGAAATAGAAACCTATATTGTGCAGTTTAATGATGAATATAAAAATAAAAATCATATAAAAGCTCTATTGATCAAAACCTTTGCTATTATTCAAGATTTAAAGTTACCGAATGATTCAATTTGGTATCGCAAATCTAACTTTTTTACTTTGGTAGTTGAGATAGCTAAACATCAAGGAAATATCCCAGAAAATTTAGCTCATAAATTAGCAGAATTAGGAGAAAATATTATGAAAAACAAAAATCAAAATAACGAATTTGGTAACTATTATAAGTATATGTATGGAGGAACTAATAATAGAACTGCTAGAGTAACAAGGGGAGACATTTTCAATAAATATATTTATTCATAGCCGTAACAGAAAAATTTAACTAAGATATTATAATCAAAAAGTAATCATAATCTGTATTTCTCGTTTCACCCTTACCCCTTGAGACAAATGCCCCAACAGACACCAGAATATTTACTTTCAGAATTGCCCACCATTGAGCATTTAAAACTACTTAACTGGCAACATTTAGAGGGCGATCGATTTATTCCTGAAATGACCGATCGAGAGAGCTTTAAAGAGGTAATCTTGACAGATAGACTGAAAAAAGCCATAAAAGAACTCAATTTAGACGAAAATGGTAAACAATGGTTAGAAGATAGTCAAATCAATACCGCCGTTACTGCTTTACAAAGAGTTACAGGTAATAGCCTATTAGAAATTAATCAGCAAATGAGCGGATTATTGTGGGAAGGTACAGTAACCGAAGGAAAAGACGGCAAAAACACTACTATTCATTACATAGACTTTGAAAACCCTGAAAATAACGATTTTTTAGCTATTAATCAATTTCGAGTTGATCCTCCTTGGCTAACAGGAGATAAAGGCTATATTGTGCCTGATATAGTGCTATTTGTTAACGGTATTCCCTTAGTGGTAATGGAATGTAAAAGCCCAAAACTTAACTATCCCCTCGAACAAGCTATTACCGATTTACTCAAATATTCTAATCAACGTCATAGTAGCACTCCCGAAGGAGCAGAAAAATTATTTCACTATAATCTCTTGATGGTTGCCGTTTCTCAACATCAAGCCGTAGTAGGGGCTGTGGGTGGTAGTTATAGCGATTATACCCCTTGGAAAGACACCTATCCCACACCAGAAAAGAAAATAGCTAATCAATTAGAAGTAACGGGGCTTAATAATCGTCAAAAGTTAATCGCAGGAATGTTAAAACCTTCTCATTTACTAAACATACTGCAAAATTTTACCCTGTTTACCAGAGAACAAACTAAAATTAAAAAAATTATTCCTTATTATCAACAATATCGAGCAGTACATAAAACGATCGATCGCTTAGAAAATAATCCTCCCCGTAGCCAACACGGTGACACAGATCAAAGAGGAGGAATCATTTGGCATACCCAAGGTGCTGGAAAAAGCCTTACTATGGTTTATTTAGTCAAGAAAATTAGAACCACACCAGCCTTAAGAAGATTTAAGATAGTAATAATTACCGATCGCACCGACTTAGAAAAACAACTAGCAGAATCGGCAGTATTAACAGGTGAGCCGATGCAAAAAGCCAAAAATGTCAGACAATTAGAGCAATTACTCGCTCAAAAGGGAGCGGGGTTAGTTTTCGGCATGATTCAGAAATTTAGAGGCGATACAGGCACAGAAGAAGAAAATAGCAACAATAATCAAATCAATATTAGTAACAATCTCAATCCCTCAGAAGATATTTTAGTCTTTATTGACGAAGCCCATCGCTCCCATACTAATACCCTACATCTCAACCTTTCTCAAGCCTTGCCCAACAGTGCCAAAATTGGCTTTACAGGTACACCTATTGTTAAAAGTGCCAAGAAAACCAGCAGTCAGATTTTTGGTAGTTACATTGATCAATACACCATTAAAGATTCCCAAGAAGACGGGGTGACATTACCAATTTATTACGAAGGCATTGAAGCGAGAGCTAGAGTTACACAAGGGAATGATTTAGATCAGATATTTGACTTAATTTTTCAAGATAAAAACGAAGCCGAAAAAGCCGTCATTAAACAAAAATATGCAGGTAAAAATCAAGTTTTAGAAGCCACAGAAATTATTGAAGCCAAAGCTAAAGATATGCTAAAGCATTATATTAGCCATATCTTACCCAATGGGTTTAAAGCTCAAATTGCCGTCAGTAGTCGTTTGGCTTCCATTAAATATTATGAAGCACTGAAGAAAGCCCAACAGCAATTAATAGAGGAATTAGAAAAACGTGCTACTATTCTACGGGAGATAGACATATCATGTATCGAAACTTTAGACGAAAAAACTCAATTTTTAACCCTTGCTTACCAACATCTTGACACCATTAGACGTTTAGAATTTGCTCCAGTGATTTCAGGTAGTAAAGATGATCCTCATAGTTGGCAACAATGGACAAATGAAAGTAATCAAGACATTCATATTAACCGTTTTAAAAAGCCCATTGATCAAGATGGTTTAGCCTTCCTGATTGTTAAAAGTATGCTCTTAACAGGGTTTAATGCACCTTTAGAACAAGTTTTATATTTAGATCGTACCATCAAAGAGCATGAATTGCTACAGGCGATCGCCCGTGTTAATCGCACCTATGCAAAAAAAAGTTATGGTTTAATTATCGAAAAGTAGAAGAATATCAAAACCCGAAAACTCAAGCCGCCACCATGGAACACGCCGCCCGTGCTTATATCAGTGATAATTATAATGATGATCCTAGTTATTATAAAAAACTCAGTGAAAAACTAGAGGAAATAGTAGAACAATTAAAAGAAAATTGGGAAAATCAAGTAATAGCGTTACAAGATTTAGTTCAAAATATAAAACGAGGTAGAAAAGAGGATAATACAGGCTTAAATCCTATCACAGAAAGACCATTTTTAAGTTTAATTGAACAATATTCCACCGTAGAATTAAACGAACAAATTAAAGCAACTAAAGAAATAGTCAAATTAATTAAGGATGAAATTAGAATAGTTCATTTTTGGCGAAATCCGATTAAACAAAGAGATTTACGTCTAACACTAATAGGATATATGGACGATCGTGATTTAGTGCCTTTTGAACAACAAGAAAAATTAGCCGATGAATTGGTACAATTAGCCCGTCACAAACATATATATTTAACTAACTAGATATTCTCAAATCATTTATTATACCCTCCTTTGCCCTTTCCTAAAATGAACAATATTACATTCGGTGAATTAGAATTTGAAATACGCCAGAGTAAAAAACGTAGAACTATCGGGATTACTGTGGAAAGAGACGGAAATTTAATTTTAGCAGTGCCACCAGATGCCTCCGAAGATGCGATCGCCAAAACCGTAGAGAAACGTCGCCTATGGATTTACCGCCATTTACTCAGAAAAGAAAATTTAAACCAAAATAAACTAACAAAAGAATATGTATCAGGGGAAGGATTTTATTATTTAGGACGTAGCTATAGACTGAAAATTATTAATGAGAAAATAAATGACAATGCTCTGAATTTATATCAAGGAAAATTTTGCTTCTTAAATACTGCTTTACCCTCCGCTAGAGAACATTTTATTGCATGGTATCGAACACATTTACTTACCTATTTAAACGATAAAATTAGCCTTTTCGATAAACGTATAGGTGTTGAACCTAAATCAATAAAAGTCAGAGAATTAGGAGCGAGATGGGGATCATGTACGGATAATAAAAATCTTTGCTTTCATTGGCGAGTAGGAATGCTTCCTCCTGAAATAATCAAGTATTTATTAGTACATGAGATGATCCATTTATTAGAACCATCCCATAATCAATTATTTTGGCAAAAACTAGAACAAGTTATCCCAGATTATTTAGAGAAAAAACAATGGTTGGCTTACAACGGTGTAAGGTTCAATATCTAAATCTTCTAATCTATTTTTCAATAGTTCGATCGTACAGTGCCACTAAAGAACTCGATCGCCCCAGGTCTTTTTACTAAACCAATGGATTTATTTTGATGATAGAATTGTTATCAACAAAATATCAATTATTATCGTCTCGAAATACTTATTTTATAAGGGATTAAAAAGTTATACAACTTTATTCCCTCATTACACGATCGCCTTTATTTCTTTTAACAAGGTAATCGGTTTATTAATTTACTAACTTTTTTATTACTCATAATTTTATATTTTTTTTTCTGTAATTGAATTTTATGTAAATTTACCAACTTTATTTTTGAGGCGATAAAAATTTATAACGACGGAATAAGACTCTCAAGCTAATTAATTTACCAACTATTTTATTAGTTCACATTATTTCCTTATTACATATAGCAGTAGTAATATTAATTAACCTAAAAATTGATAAAATTATTCATAGTTTAGGGTTACAATTTTCTATTACAATTTGTCCAA
>NZ_VRZC01000056.1 GCF_016743215.1 Geminocystis sp. GBBB08 | reverse complement strand
CTGTAGGAGCTCAAATTTTTACCAATCAAACTGCCGAAAATATCGACAAAATAGGAAAGCAATATTATAACTTAAATCTTTTGGTCTCTGGCAATACTAAAAGTAGTAACTATCAAACTCAGATTATTTGTTCTACTGCGATTAATAATCACAACTCTGAATATCAGGAGGCGATAAATAAAGGTTATCCTATTTATCATCGATCAGATCTATTAGCCGCCTTAATTAAAGATTATCAGAGTATCGCCGTAGCTGGAACCCATGGTAAAACCACGACTAGCAGTTTAATCGCTTATATGTTGTTAGAATGCGGTTTAGATCCTACAGTTATTATAGGAGGAGAAGTGAAGGCATGGGAAGGAAATGCTCGTTTAGGAAAAAGTCCTTATTTAGTGGCAGAAGCTGATGAATCAGACGGATCTTTAGTTAAACATCACCCAGAATTTGCTATCATCACGAATATAGAATTGGATCATCCTGATCATTATGAATCTTTAGAACAATTAGTCAATATTTTTCAAGAATTTTCCGCTCAATCTAAGACAGTTATTGCTTGTATTGATTGCCCTGTAATTAAAGAAAATATCAACGCTACCCTTACCTATAGTTTAAATCCTGATACCAATGCTAACTATATTGCTAAAAATTTAGTTCATACTCCCTATGGTAGTCAAGCAGATATTTGGGAAAATGGTCATTTTTTAGGTAACATTTCTTTACTCTTATCAGGTGATCATAACATTAGTAATGCCTTAGCCTCCATTGCCGTAGGACGTAAATTAGGATTAGAATTTAATATCATTGCTGAAGCCTTAAGCACTTTTGAGGGAGCAAAAAGACGTTTTGAGTACAAAGGGACTTATCAAGGAAGCACTTTAATTGATGATTATGCTCACCATCCTAGCGAAATTCGTTGTACATTACAAGGAGCTAGAACAAGATTACCACAATATAAGGCAAAAAGATTAGTTGCTATTTTTCAACCTCATCGTTATAGTCGCACTGCTACTTTTTTAGAAGAATTTGCCCAATGTTTTAGGGAAGCTGATGTGGTAATTTTGACAGATATTTACAGTGCTGGAGAAAGCAATACCACTGGTATCAATGGCAAGATAGTAGCTGAAACTGTCAAAAAATATCATGACAAAGTTTATTATCATTCTCATCTATCAACTATGACAGAATTTTTAGCAGAGTTTTTGCAACCTCAAGATTTAACCTTATTTTTAGGTGCAGGAAATCTTAATCAAATCATACCTCAACTACTAAAACTGGATCAAGAATCTTTGGCACAAGCTGCTTAAATTTAAGTCATAGGTTTGAGGTAACAATTAACAATTAATAATTAACAATTAACAGTTAATAATATGGGGATAAATCGCATTACCCAAATAATTAGTAATTACTTGATGCCTAATTACTTTAACAAATTTGTGAAGGAGTGAAATATGACAAAAAAAATACTAACAGACTCAGTAAAAAGTCCTATATCCTTAAAAGGAAGTGAATGTGTTATCTACCATTCAGTGGCTTTATCTCAATATACTTCCTATCGAGTGGGAGGTATTGCTCGTTGGTATGTTGAACCACAAACATGGGATGATATTCAAGCGGTTTTTGAGTGGATAGAAAAGCAACAAATACCTTTCACTTGTTTAGGTGCTGGTTCAAATTTACTGGTAAGTGATGAAGGTATCTCAGGCTTAGTTTTAAATACCTGCCATTTTAAAGACTATGCTATAGATGAAGAAAATAATCAGGTTACGGTTGGCGCTGGATATTCTTTACCTAAACTAGCATGGAAAGTCGCAAAAAAAGGATTACAAGGTTTAGATTGGGCGGTGGGTATCCCCGGCACTGTAGGTGGTGCAGTTGTCATGAATGCGGGTGCGCATAAAGGCTGTATAGCTGATATTTTAATCAATGCTGTGGTTGCCTATGGTGATGGGAATATTGAAGTTTTGTCTCGTGATGAGCTAGAATATACATATCGAACATCAAAGTTACAAAATCAACAAGCATTAGTGTTAAAAGCCACTTTAGCTTTAAAGTCGGGCATGGCAAGAGAGGAAATGTTAAGAATTACCACCGATAACTTTAGGATGCGTAAAAATACTCAACCTTATGATAAACCTAGTTGTGGCAGTGTTTTTCGAAATCCTCAACCGAAGGCAGCCGGATGGTTAATTGAGAAAATTGGTTTAAAAGGTTATCAAATTGGTGGGGCGCAGGTTTCTCATCGTCATGCTAATTTTATTATTAATTCTGGTAATGCCACCGCTAGGGATATTTTTAGTTTAATTAATCATGTGCAGGAGGAAGTTGAGAAAAAATGGTCAATTTTACTACATCCTGAAGTTAAATTATTAGGGCAATTTTAAGAAATTAGGAATTAGGAATTAGGAATTAGGAATTAGGAATTAGGAATTAGGAATTAGGAATTAGGAATTAGGAATTATAAGAAAAATATTTACTTTTGCCTTTTGCTATACTCGCTTCTTCTTCGTTAAATGATAAATTAGTGATTAGTTATTTTTCTGTTAAATAAATTTTTCCAATTATGAAATTAAAATCAAAAACATCTCAATATTCTAGTATTTTTATCGGTTTAACTCTGTTACTTTCACCTTTAGGGATAGTTTATCCTAACTTTCAAAACCAAGTATTAGCCCAAAATAATCAGGTTAATGCTATAACTCAAGGAAGTGGCACATTTAATTTAAGGGGAAGAAGAAATAATCTTACTGCCGCTTCTGTTACTTTACAAGGCGATCGAGCTGATGTTACTCTATTTTTAGATAATAACCAAACTAGACGTTTTAGTGGTACATATAATCAACAAAATGCCCAGCAATTTAGAATTAATCTGCGAAATTCAGGAAATGCTGATGCTCAAGGAAATTTATTATTCGAGTATCGTAATAATCAAATCATACAATTAAATGGTTCAGGAAAACTTGATGGACAAAATTTTAATATCATTTTTAGGGGTGAAATATCTAATACGGGAGGAAATAATAATAGTGGCTTAAATATCCAACAAAATGGAGAAGGTTTATTAAATATACAGTCTCGTCGTGCAGAAAACATTACTTTTGTGATGGTAACAGTAGATAACCGTAAAAAAGCAAGGGTGTCTTTAGGTTTAAAAAATGGTAACATCATGAATTTTGAAGGCAGACAAGCTCAAAGAGATGCTTATAGTATAAGAATCCAAGTAACTAATTCTGGTATGGCATCAGCAACAGGATTTTTTAACATTGAATTAGGCTCAAGTAATTCTATTAATAATATAGTAGGTCAAGGAACTATTGATGGACAAACTTTTTTAGCTAATTTTCGCTAATTTTTCTAATGAAGTTAAGTAGTCATGCAAAATTATTGTATATAGGCAATAGGTAACAAGGAGTTTAAACCCCTTGCCTTGAATTGTTTGTTATCAACGGCTTGGGAAAAATAAAATCCACAATTAATTTTACTTACCTACTTATTCCATAATCAGATTTTTAAATATTTTTATCTCTAAAGTTTATTTATTCTTACTGTCTAAGTGTGAGAAATTAAAAGCAAGATGTTTATTTGGCAATTATTCAAGATTAACTATTAACTTTTCATGATGATTTACGATTTTGTCATTATTGGTGGTGGAATTGTGGGATTAGCTACAGCGATCGCCATACAAGAAAAGTACCCTAATAAAACAATTATTTTAGTGGAAAAAGAAAGTAAATGTGCAGCACATCAAACAGGGCATAATAGTGGAGTAATACATTCAGGAATTTATTATCAACCAGGCAGTTATAAAGCAATTTTAACTACTAAAGGAAACCAAGAATTAGTCAAATTTTGTCAACAATATAATATCAACCATGATGTTTGTGGTAAATTAATCGTGGCTTGTCAAGAAAAAGAATTACCACTGCTAGAAAATTTGTATCAACGAGGTTTAAATAATGGTATCCCTGTCAAAAAAGTATCGACTGAAAAAGTTAAAGAAATTGAGCCTTATGTTAGCTGTTTAAGTGCAATACAAGTGCCAACGGCGGGGATTGTCGATTATAAACAAGTTGCTCAAAAATACGCTGAAATCTTTACTTCTAAAGGGGGGAAAATTAGGTTTAACACTAAAGTTATTAAAATACATTCTCAATCTTCAGAGCAAATTTTAATCACTAATCAAGGTGAAATTAAAGCAAAATTTTTGCTCAATTGCGGAGGTTTATATAGCGATCACATCGCCAGATTAGGGCGAATAGACCCAAAAATGAAAATTATCCCTTTTAGGGGTGAATATTACGAGTTAAAGCCTGAAAAACGCTATTTGGTGAAACATTTAATTTACCCTGTACCTAACCCAAATTTTCCTTTTTTAGGAGTACATTTCACTCGTTTAATTGATGGCAATATTCACGCAGGCCCCAATGCTGTGTTAAGTTTAAAACGAGAAGGCTATAAAAAAACCGACTTTGACTTACAAGAATTTATCGAAATTGCTACTTATTCAGGATTATGGAAATTAGTTAGTAAATATTATGCCGAAGGTATAGAAGAAATGATCAGATCTTTTAGTAAACTTGCTTTCGTTCGTAGTTTACAAACTCTCATTCCAGAAGTAACTGCCGATGATATTATTCCTTCTCCTTCAGGAGTAAGGGCACAAGCACTAAAAAATGACGGTAAATTAGTAGAAGATTTTTTAATGATACCCACAGAAAATGCTCTTCATGTGTGTAATGCACCTTCTCCTGCTGCTACTGCTTCCCTTGAAATAGGTAAAGCTATTTGTGAGCAAATTTCTAGTAAAATGGACTATAAACAATTCAAAGAATAAGATAAAAAAATAAAATGATGAGATTATTACGCCCAATTCTCTCCTTAGTCTTAGTTTTAGTCACTACCTTATTAGTTAGCTGTAGTAGCCCCACTCAGGCTAAAATTCCAACGGTTTACACTCCTGAAAAAATAGCACAACTACAACCATATCGTGAACCTATTGCTTTAGCCCGAAAAAATATGGCGACTCTTAAAGAATTTATTGACGCTGAAAATTGGGTAAATATTAGAACATTTATTCATGGTCCTTTGGGAGGGTTACGTCAAGAAATTGCAAGTACTTCAAATAAATTATTGAAAAAAGATCAACCAGTAGCAGAAAATTTAGGCAAAGAATTATTTAAACATTTTGAAATAATTGATGTTGCTGCTAAAGATCGTAATGCTTCTTTAGTCAAAGAACAATATAATGAAGCGATTAAAGATTTTGATGCTTATTTGAATCTAATTCCAACTGCATAACCAATAGTGAATAGTTAATAGATAGTTAATAGTTAATAATGAATAGTTAATAGATAATTAATAGTAAATAGGTGGGGTTGGGTAATGTTTAACCCTTACAAAATACCCTACTCTCACCGAAACACTTTTTCATCACCCCTAGTTATGATTGATTATGAATATTATTGAGCCTTTTTTTTTATCTATTAATTATGAAATATTTTGCCCTAAAATTTTAACTTTTATAAAAAATTACTTAAACTGTGAACAGGTTTTTATTTCTAAATTAAATGCTTTAGGAGAACAAGAAACATTTATTTATTATGATAGTAGCACTTATGATAATCCCTTAGAGGATAAATCAAACACTTATGGCATTAACGAACAAATAATTTCTGATCTTGAAGATGAATCTTTAGATTATTATACTCATAAAAATGCAACGGATTTTGATGAAGACACTAAACCATTAAAAAGAGCAGAATTGATATTTCCTGTTATCATTAAAACTCCGGAAATAGTTGAGATAACTAATATTAAATTATGGGGAATTTTATTGATTTATGATTATGACTATTTACGAGAATGGCAACCAGAAGAAATTATAACTATTCAAGATATTATTCATCAATTAACAATTGCGATCGAAAGAGATATTATTTATAAACAATGGCAAATGTCACAAGAAGAATTAGTAAATTGTCAAGTATTAGATGAAGTAACAGGATTAGCAAAATATTCCTCATTTATTGATTGTTTAGATTATGAATGCCGTAGATTAGCCCGGGAAAAACAACCTCTTTCTTTAATTTTAATAGTTGTCAATTCTTCACAAGATTTAAGTGATAATACTATACTGAATATAGCTAACATTATTAAAGAAGAAATTAAAAGAGCAGCAGATTTAGTTGCTTATTATCAAAAAAATCAGTTCATAATTATGTTACCTAACACTCATAATAATGGTGCTTTATGGGTAAATCAAAAAGTTTTAAAACGAGTTTCTGAAGAAAGAAAAAAAGATGATGATTGTGATTATAAATCTAGTATTCTTACCACAATTCCCGAAATAAATGATAGTTATTATAACTTGCTTAAAATAATAGAACAACCGTTAATTAATAATCAAAATTCAGAAAATAATATTTGTAATCAAAACTTAATTTTTAATGATTAATAATAGTTCTTCTGGGATAAACTATGATAGAATAATCAAAAATAAAGTCTTAAATAACTACAGTATTAGGATGTTATATTAAGTTCGGATGATTAATTATAAATAAAATTGGTAGTACATAGATAAAGCCATTTATCAACAAGTCTTAAAAGGTGCAATGATTGAAATTATATATAAAAACATATATAACAGAAATGTTTATTATAAGTATTTAAACGAACTTGATATTAAAATAACAATAACAATAAAATTATTATGAATATATTAGAAGGAATACGTTTAGGATTAGCTGTAGGTATTGCAAAAACAATTACCAGTTTAGTAAAGTTATTGAAATTAGGAGCGGCTAGTGTTTTACCCGGTGAAATTGCAGGGCGTTTACATCCTCAATTATTACGTCTTTTATCTCAACAATTAACTCAAGGTTTAATCTTAGTTGTCGGCACAAATGGTAAAACAACAACTTCTTTATTATTAAAAGATATTTTAGTTAATAATGGCTATAAAATTATTCATAATTCTACAGGGGCAAATTTAATTAATGGCTTAGTTACTTGTTTAATAACCCACAGTAATTTATGGGGAAAATTAACCGCCGATTATGCTATTTTAGAAGTAGATGAAAATGTTTTACCTTTAGCTTTAAAACAGTGTAATCCTACCCATATTTTAGCCTTGAATTTATTCCGAGATCAACTTGATCGTTATGGAGAAGTGGATAGTATTAGTTATCGTTGGCAAAATGCGATCGAATCTTTAAGTAAAGATACATTTATTATTGTGAATGGAGATGATCCTACTTTATGTTATTTAGGTCAAAATTTATCACAAAAGGTATTATTTTTCGGGTTAAATGAACCAGAATTATATTTAGAAGAAATACCCCATGCCGTAGATTCTATTTATTGTCCTAAATGTGGAACTTCTCTTAATTATAGAGGAGTTTATTTATCCCATTTAGGAGATTATGATTGCCCAAATTGTGACTTTGCCAAAAGTAAATTATCAGTAAATAGTCAAGAATGGCAACAAATTTTAATCGGAGTTTATAACAAATACAACACTCTAGCAGCAGGATTAGTAGCGGAAACTATTGGCATAAAAAAAGAGATTATTAATGAGACTATTACTAATTTTAAAGCGGCCTTTGGTAGGGCAGAAGAATTGACAATTAATGATAAAAAAATTCGTATCTTACTATCTAAAAATCCTGTGGGTATGAATGAGACAATTAGAGCGGTAAATGACATAAAAAAACACAATTTATCTAGCACTCTTTTAATGGTTTTAAATGATCGCATTCCTGATGGTACAGATGTTTCTTGGATTTGGGATGTAGATACAGAAAAATTAGTAGAAATCGGTGGTAATATAGTGGTGAGTGGCGATCGAGTTTATGATATGGCATTGAGGTTAAAATATAGTGTTGATACCCTTGATTCAGCAATGAATTTAATAGTAGAGGAAAACCTTTCTCAAGCTGTAAATAAAGCCTTAGAATTAACACCATTAAATGAAACTTTATATATTATTCCCACTTATTCGGCAATGTTAGAAGTAAGAAAGTTATTATTAGGAAGAGAAATTTTGTAAAAATTAATCAAGATAATGATCAAATTTGTGATCTAAAAAAAAGATACTGAATTTAATAATATTGATTTAACTTGTAAAATAAATTATGAGAATATTAGACAACAAAGATAAAAATTCACTTCCCATAGTTATCAATAGAGAATTAGAAACAGAAAGTAACCATGAATTAATTCTTTGTCAACATTGCCTACGCACCAGTAGTAATGGGATTAAATGTAAAGGGATTTGTGTTGCTGATAATGATTATTAAAAAATTGAGAGTCATACAACTTCATTCCTAACCAAAAAATGTAACTATTAACTATTAACTATAAAAATGACAGCAGAAATTATTTGTATTGGAACAGAATTATTATTAGGTGATATTCTTAATAGTAATGCTCAATTTTTAGCTCAAGAATTGGCTAATTTAGGAATTCCTCACTATTATCAAACTGTGGTAGGAGATAATTTATCTAGGATTCATGAAGTAATTAAAATTGCCTCACAACGAGCTCAAATTATTATTTTTACTGGTGGTTTGGGGCCAACTCCTGACGACTTAACTACAAGTGCCATCGCTAGTTTTTTTGATACTCCTTTAATAGAAAAACAAGAGATAATTGAAGATATAAGAAATAAATTTGCTGAAAGAGGAAGAGAAATGACGGCTAATAACCGAAAACAAGCCCTAATTCCTGAATCAGCCGATATTTTACCAAATTTAACAGGCACAGCACCGGGTATGATTTGGCAACCTATTCCTAATTTAACCATTCTTACCTTTCCAGGAGTACCTTCGGAGATGAAACAAATGTGGAGTGATACGGCTATACCTTTTCTCAAAAGTCAGGGATGGGGAGAAGAGATTATTTATAGTCGCATGATGCGTTTTCGGGGTATCGGTGAATCGGCGTTAGCGCAAAAAGTTAATCATCTTTTTGATTTACAAAATCCTACCGTTGCACCTTATGCCTCTATGGGAGAAGTAAAATTGAGAGTAGCAGCTAAAGCCAAAAATATTCAATCCGCAGAAAAGTTAATTCTGCCAGTGGCTAAAGAAATTGAGGCGATCGCCGGAGAAGATTATGTGGGTTATGATGATGATACCCTTGCTTCGGTTGTCGGTAAAATGTTATTAGAAAGGGGAGAGACTTTAAGTGTAGCGGAATCTTGTACTGGTGGTGGTTTAGGCTCAATGTTAACAGAAATTGCGGGAAGTTCAAATTATTTTATGGGAGGAATTATTGCCTATAGTAATCAAGTTAAAATTGAACAATTAGGGGTTTTAGAAGAATTTTTAACAGAATATGGTGCGGTTTCAGCTATAGTAGCACGACAAATGGCTAAAGGTGTTCAAAAAAAATTTAACACTGATTGGAGTATTTCGATTACAGGTATAGCGGGACCTGGAGGTGCAACAGAAACGAAACCCGTTGGGTTAGTATATTTGGCCATCGCTAATCCTGAAAAACAAGTAGAAAGTTACGAATTGAGACTAGGAGAAAAGAGAGGTAGGGAGGCGATAAGATACCTAACCAGTTGTTATGCTTTAGATAAATTACGTCGTGAGTTAATAGATAATAGGTAATGAATAATCAGTAATAGATAGAGAATAATCAATAGACATCTCCACCACTATTTGTGACAAAAGATATAAAACTTTTTACAAATATACCTTAATTGTATATCCGAAATTAGCTAAGTTTATAATCATTATTATAGCTGTTATAAATTGTGAAATTATCAATTTTATTAATAACCATTGCCTAAGTAGGTGAGTATAATTAATTGTGGATTTTTTTTTCGTAAGTCTTTGATAACGATGCAAGGCAAGAGGTTTAAACCCCTTGTTACCCATTGCCTATATACAATTAATTTTGCCTAAGTACTTATGCCTTCTTGTCCATTGCCTAACTTCAGCTTGAAGTTTATTCTTTTAACTAATCAGCATGAAATTTTACACTCTTGATGTTTTTACCAATAAACCCTTTAATGGCAATCAATTAGCAGTTTTTCCTCATGGGGGGGAGTTATCTTCGGAAACAATGGAAAAAATTGCTAGAGAATTTAATTTTTCAGAAACGGTTTTTGTTTTTCCTCCCAGTAACTCCCAAGCTAACTTTGATGTCAGAATTTTTACCCCCGCAGGAGAAATTCCTTTTGCCGGACATCCAACTATTGGTACTGCTTTTCTGTTAGCATATTTAGGGATCATAGACTTAACTGATAAAAGTACCAAAATTATTTTACATGAAGGAGTTGGGAATGTTCCTGTTACTATCTACTGTGAATATAATGAAGTTGTAGCTACAGAATTAACTGTGCCTAATCTGCCGGAATTTTTTGCTGATATTCCTTCAAAATCTGCTTTAGCCGAAGTTTTATCTTTAAATGAGACAGATTTTACCGATAAATATGCTCCTCAAGCCGTTTCTTGTGGTTTACCATTTTTAATTATTCCTCTCAACAGTCTTTCTACTTTAAGCAAGGCAAAAATTAACTTAACGGCATGGGAAAAAACTTTATCTAATCATATCGCTCCTCATGTTTATCCTTGTTATCAGGTGAATGAATTTCAATGGAGAGTGAGAATGTTTGCCCCAAGTTTAAATATAACAGAAGATCCGGCTACTGGTTCGGCGGCGGCGGCTTTTAGTGCTTACTTGGCTAATTATCAACCTGAAATTAATGGTAATTGGCAATGGTTAATTGAACAAGGAATTGAGATTAATCGTCCTAGTAAAATTATAGCGATCGCCAGTAAAAAAGAGAATAAAGTTAAGGAAATAAAAGTTAGAGGAGAATCAGTGATTATAACGGAGGGAATTTTAATTATTTAGAATTTGCCTCAAAAAGTTTTTGTGCCTTTGCATCTTTGCGCCATGAGCGCCTTTGCGAGAAATTATTAATGTCATTTATTAATATCAGAAATTCTTAACCATTACCCATTAACTAAAATGCGTAGGCGATCGAAATCCTCTAAAATAGAATTAGAATTATTCCCTTTTTTGTCAGTATTAGCGTGTACCATTGGCAGTTTAATTTTGCTTATAATTGTCATTAGTACAGAAACTCTGAATAATAATCCAGAAGTAACAATTATCGCCAAAACTGAAGCTGGGGGAATGAATCAAAAGAAACAACCCCGTTATATTGAATGTAAAAAAGATGGAGTTGTTATCTATCCCAGTCAAGAATTTGTGTCTAAAAATCAACTGAGTAAACCTAATTCTAAACTAGCTAATTTTATTCAAAAAATTAAAAATAATAAAGACAAAGAATATGTTATCGTAGCAATTAGACCAAATGGAATTAACGTTTTTCAACAGGTAAGAGAACTTATTGAAAAAGAAAAAATTGATATAGGTTATGAGCCAATAGAAGAAGGTTGGACTTTAAAAATTCAATAAGAAAAATTATTATAGAATTAGTAACGTCATGAGGGGAAGAAGGACTAGAAAAATAAATCATCCTAGTCAAAATTTAGATTCATTTTTAGATATTTTGACAAATACGGTAGGAGTATTAATGTTTATTGGCTTATTTGTTAGTTTATTAGCAGTAGAAACAGGAACAATTATTAGGACACCTTTACGAACAGAAACCAATAAAAATGGTAAGTTTTTTGAGGTAAGAAATAATCAAGTATTTAATTTAAGTGATCCTCAATTAGAAAGAGAAATTCAGCAAGTTTTAAACACTTTACCTAATTGTAAAACTCCTAATATCACGGAAAATATTCCTTCTTATTTATACAATTTTTATCTTCAGGAAGTAGAAAAATATGATCAGTGTATTAAAACAAGAAATATGAGATTAGAAAATTTTTATTATGATAATGGTAATTACTTAATTTCTTTTACTAATCAAGGTTCATTGAAATATGATATTAATGCTTCTTCTCAAGGAGAAGATTCCCAACAATTAAAAAATACTAATTCTAAATTTATTAACGCTTTAAAACAATTAAATCCAGAAATAAATTATATTGCTTTCATTGTGCGTCCTGATAGTTTTCAAACATTTAGAGCGGCCAGAGAAAAGGCTTGGAGTTTAGGTTTTGACGTAGGTTGGGAGCCAATTCCTCAAGATCAAATTTTAGTTTTTGGCTCTGGTGGTAGATCCATCGGTGTACAGTAATAGATAATAAGTTATGGGTTATGGCTTATTGATAGAGAAGAAGTTATAGCTTATAATTCCTTATCTCCTCATCTCCTCATTTCTAATTAAGTACTCATGCAAAATTAATTGTATAGGGGCAATACCTGAGTTCAATATAAAATTGTCGCAGTTTTGGCATTGGGGTAGGGGTGTTGGGGGGATTTGGAATCATCAAAAAATCAATAATTACTCTTACAACTTTATTTTTTTAATGATTTTTTCCTCAAACTTAGCTAGTTAAAAAGTTAAAATGCTTACCATACCTTCTTTTCAGTTCTACTGTTATATTGAACTCAGGTGGGCAATGGGTAACAAGGGGTTTAAACCCCTTGCCTTGCATTGTTATCATAAGTTTGAGAAAAATAAAGAGCATCGATTAATTTTACTCACTCACTTATTACAAACCACAACTTTGTCGTTCTCTCGTATGTTCTGGTAACAGCCATGAGTAGGCAAAATGACTAACGGATTCTACGGGTTTTGCAGATGTTCTAATACTTTCCATTTGGGATTCTAGGGAGGGGCGTTGCCCATCATTTTTGCCCCAAAATCCTGCTAAAACAGGTTGAACATTACTTCCTTGAGAAGAAGATTTTAACACTCTTTTGACTTGATCTACAATACAGTTAGGATTACCACACAGAGCGTATGACATCGGATGCCATTCCATATCTTGAGAAAAACTATCCCAAGGTTGTAAACGAGAGTCAAAACCAATATCGCCTACTACTTGATTACCATCGGGAAAAAATACTGCTCCTGTTTGTATTCCTCTTTGTTTTACTTGATTAGAGGCAAAGTCGAGATAATCAATGACACCTTGGGCAGCATGGGCTACGGTAAAATACCAAATATCTAATTGTACAGTTGATAAGTTACTGGGTGCAGAGGCACTTCTACCTTGCCAAAGAGGTGTTGATTCATTGGGATATAAACTTCTCATTTGGGCTAAATCATTGGCGTTAATAAAGCCCTGATTGACATATCTTTCTAATAGCCATCTACCTTGTTGATTTTGCGCTCTTCTAAAAAGGGTTTGTTTGGAAGCATCACTATAAATCCATAAATCTTTCACATTACTTACTAAGGATTGTTGTCCACTGCCACGAGGATAACGAATATAATCGAATAATACTCCATCGGGACGGCGTTGTATAACTGCTTGTAATAATTTAGTATAATCTTGACGGGCTTGAGCATTATAGGGATCAATAAAGGCTTGAGAGCGGTCTTGAACAACATCAATGCTACTTTGTCCTTTGCCATTACGAGCTAAGACATTTTGGCGATCACTTCTTTGGGCATATAAATAACCAAAATTCATCGAAAATAACCAAGCATAAACTTTTAAACCTCTTTCCCGTCCTTTTTGTAAGGTTTCAGCATATAAATCTCGATTTTCCTGCCCGGCAACATCCACAACACTAGGCCAAGGAGTATAGTTACCATTTTTGGGTAAAAGTACTTGACTATCAAAAAACACTTCTAAATAAACAGTGTTATAACCTAAATTAACTATATTATCTAACACTTTATCAATAGAGCCCCCTTGAACATCACAGGGATATAATCTTAACCAAATAGCTTGTTCTTTTAACCAATTATTACGACGACAATTTCTTAATAAATCGCCATGTTCCTGTAACATTTGTTTGTATTGTTGTTGTGCAGAGGCATTTCCAGCTATGGCATTTTGTCTCAAAGTTTCTTTTGTGGCGATCGCATTTTGATCAAATTGACAGTAAGCATTATTAACAGCAGAAACAGGGAATTTAATAAAAGTTTGACTAACAAGGGAAATTATCGCCATAGTAAATTTAGTCCAAGAATTTTTCAGCATTTTTAACGATTAAGCTCAATATTTCAAATATCATAACCTTATATTTTGTATAAGTACTTGGGCAAAATTAATTGTATATAGGCAATGGGTAACAAGGGGTTTAAACCCCTTGCATTGTTGTCAAAGGCTTGGGAAAAATAAAATTCACAATTAATTTTACTTACCTACTTAAAAATTCAGTTAACTTTAGTTAACGTTTGCTGTTAGCAATGAAATTCATTTCATTGGGAGATAAGGATTTCAAGCAATAAATCCCCTATCCATCAGTTTTCAAAACTGGTAGTTGAGACAGAGGAATTGTTAAGGTAACAGTAGAACCTAAACCTTCACCCATGCTATAAAAAGAAATTTTCCCCTCCATGCCCTCAATAAACTGTTTGAAAAAACCAAACCCAAACTAAGTCCCGCCATAAGCCTTTGTGCGTGAACCATCCACCTGATAAAATGTTTCAAATAATTTGTCTTGTTTATCTAAAGAAACTCCGATACCCGTATCGGCAACACTTATTTTGACAATGCCAGGAAGAGTTATCTGTTTAAATGTCACTTTTTTGGGAATAATTTCTGCGGTAATATCGATACCTCCTTCTGTGGTAAATTTCAGGGAGTTACTCACAAGGTTGAGCATTACTTGCAAAAGTCTTTGATAATCGGCATGGAGTAAAATTTGATCATAGGTAGAAGGTAAATCAATATTAAAATAGAGATTTTTTTTCTCGGCTTGATTATGGGCAAATTTATATATATCATCACAAATATCGTTAAGAGAAATGGCTTCTAATTGAAATTCTAATTTTCCCGCTTCAATTTTGGCAATGTCTAAAATATCATTGATCAAATTTAATAAATGTATTGCTGAGTTATAGGCTTGATCAATAAATTGTCTTTCTTCTTCTTTATCATCCGCCATGTCATCTAATATTAATCTTAAAAATCCTAAGATTCCGTTTAAAGGTGTTCTCAATTCATGGCTTGTACTGGCTAAAAATTCACTTTTTAATCTCGATGCTTCTTCCGCTTCTTTATTCGCTTTTTCTAGTTTCCCATAAATGGTAGCGTGGGCGATCGCCGTGCCAACTTGATCTGCTAATTCTTGCACTAATTCTAATTCTGCTTGATTCCATTGACGATGACGATCGCACTGATGAAGGGCAATAATGCCATTAAATTGTTGTTGATGAAAAGTAGGCACTAATAACACCGATAAAGCAGCAGAGGCAGTTTTACCGTCTAAATCAACAAAAGTAGGTTGTCGAAATAAAATCGCTTCTTTAACTTCAGGATAATCATGAAAATTGAAACGGTATCCTAACAAAGAAGTATATTGAGACTCACAATATTCAGCTTTAATTTCTAAGTATTGATTTATTTCCGTTGGTGCTAATAATAGACAACGATTAACCTGTAAACCTTCACCGATACTATTTACCGTTTGTTGCCAAATAGTTTCTAAATCAAGAGTACGACGAATTTTACGAGCTATATTGATGAGTAACTTTTGATAAGGATCAGAATTTCTCGGTAATAATGAATTAAATGACGAATTAGAAGATAAGAAAAAATTAGGATTATGTAAAAGATTACCCATCACCAAAACTAATTCAGCCGTACCATTAGGAAGAATAATCGGACTAATAATCAACTCAAAGGTAAGAGGATAACTTTCGTAACATAAAATAGTCTGACACTGTTCAGGAATTTTGTTAGTTAAAACTCTTTTAATCCGCTCAATATAAGTGTCTTTGACCAATGGAAATAATTTGCTACCATTAGAATTATTTTCCAAATTCAATTCAGGAATAGTCAATCGCCAATAAAAAGAGTGATAATTACCCAAAACGTCTTGAGTAAAAACCAACTCACAACCTAAAGTAGAAAGATTGTGACAATTATATTCAACTTGATTTAATGTCATTGTTCATTATTGATTGTTCATTATTGATTGTTAATTGTTAATTATTGATGATTAATCGTTCCATTCTCCCCTAGGCGGTACTGGAGGATTACGGCGAAGAGTACGAGTTAAATCATCATCTTGAGGTTTTTCACCTTTTAACCATTCTTTGAGTGCCGACTCAATTACTCGACTGGGATCATTAGTTAGATGTTTAATTTTTTCTACCAATTCAGAATCAAGGTGAATCGAAATTTCTACCTTATCAATGCCACGTCCTTCGGACAAAGTATTATTATTCATATATTATTTATTAATTAATCCCCTATTTATCTATTTTACAAAATTATTCTACTTTTATTGTCCTAGATTTTTTGCTATTTTCCTATAGAAATATTAAAACAAGTTAAGAAACCTTAACTAGCTATTCTGTTTATTCACAACATTATTACTGTGTAAAGTTTGAACATTATTCAACGGCTACTTTTTATCAAAACTTTACGTCTTTCTCAGATCTTACACTACGAAAAATTAAGATTAAAGTCGATGGTTAACAACCTTATGATGCACTACAAAAGCGGAAGTTTTATGTTATTTAAAGTTAAAATTATTGCTAAATACTTGCATTTAAAACAATACTTCGCTATATTAATATATAAATTTAATTAATAAAAATTAGCAATAAGATTGTCGGTTAAGTCAATGTTACCAAATAATTTTGGGAATATTTTAATAGTGGGTGGTATTATTTTAATTCCATTGTTGAGGTTTTCCGTGAGCACAGTAGCTCTAATTATTAAGGGTTTTTGGTTCTGGTTGAGAATTAAATTAAGGGAAAAACCTTTAATCAAAGAAGTTCTGATTATGTAACTGCGATCGCTCAATTAAGAAAAAATAGTCATTTGCTTACTGAGCGTCTTTTTTTAGAAGCATTAGAATTACCACAATCAAATGCTAGATAATTTCGTTTAACTTGATAAATATCTATTAAAACAAAGTTACCTTTATTAAAAAGATTTAACACTTTTTTCAAACAGCAATCACTGTTTCTCTTTTATTGGGTTTATTAGCAACAATTTTAGAAAATTAGCAAAAATAGAACAATGGTAAACAACAAAAAATCTAAATCTCTCGAATTATTATTAGCGTTAGGTTTAACTACCGCCATGACAACAACTGCCCTTAATGCTCAAGAAACCGTAAAAACCAATTTTTCGGAATTAAGCCGCTCACAACCTTACTTTTTAGCAGAAGGTGGAGAAGGTGGAGAAGGTGGAGAAGATGGAGCAAAATATAGCGATGGAGAACAAGCTAACGCCAATTTTAAGGATAAAATGAGAGGAACGGAACTTCTCAATGCTTTACGTCAAGGAGGTTATATTATTTATTTTCGTCATGCCCAAACTGAAAAAGATTACGCAGATCAAATAAATGCAGTGATGGGAGATTGTTCTAGCCAAAGAATGCTTAGTGAAGTGGGATGGAATCAGTCAAAAATGATTGGGGAAGCCTTTCGCAAGTATTCAATTCCGATTGGTGAGGTGATTTCTAGTGAATATTGTCGAGCATGGCAAACCGCAGATCTTGCTTTTGGTAAATATGTCAAAAATTCTGCCCTTAATTTTCCCAAAGCCGAAGACTATACTGATGAACAGGTAGCTCAAATGAAAGCCCAATTAACTCCATTATTAACCGCAATGCCCCAAAAAGGAACTAATACGATAATTGTCGGACATGATGACTTATTTGAAGCGGCAACGGGTATTTATCCCGCACCTCAAGGCATGGCTTATGTCGTTAAACCTGATGGAAAAGGAGGTTTTGACCTTATAGCGAATATGTTACCAGAAGAATGGGCTAAATTGGGAGCGAATTAATCTGTTCGTTGTAGGGGCTAAAGTTTTTATATTAATCCATAAAATAATGATTCTCCATTTAGATAATATTCTCACCCCAGAAACTCTGATTATTATTAATCAACAGTTAGAAACACTTAAATTTATTGATGGTAAAGCAACCGCAGGATGGTATGCCCGTTTAGTCAAAAATAATCAACAGTTATCAGTGAAATCTACTGGGGCAGAAACTTTAAAAAATCTAGTTTATACTGCCTTAGAAAAAAATGTCGTATTTCAGATGGCAACTTTACCAAGAAAAATTCATTCTCTGTTATTTAGTCGTTATAAGCAAGGAATGAGTTACGGTTCTCATGTTGATAATGCTTTAATGGGACAATCAAGTATATGGCGTTCAGATATTTCTTTCACAATTTTTCTTAACTCTCCTTTAGAATATGAGGGGGGAGAATTAGTTTTAGAAGAAATGAATGGAGAGAGATCATTTAAATTGGAAGCAGGATCATTAATTTTGTATCCTTCTTATACCCTACATCGAGTAGAAACGGTCACTTCTGGAGTAAGAAAAGTAGCAGTAGGTTGGGTACAAAGTTTAGTGCGTAATCCAGTTAAAAGAGAAATTTTATTTGATTTAGATACCGTGCGCCGTTCTCTTTTTCATCAAGAAGGAAAAACCACAGAGTTTGATTTACTTTCTAAGTCTCATGCTAATTTATTAAGACAATTTGCCGAAAATTAGTCAACTGCTATATTTTCAGGTTGGTAATAAAATCTAAAAGTCAAATTATTTGGCCTCTTCCAGAACTAACTAAAACCATTTAACATTCGATCGCCTCTCCCCGTAAGTCCTGAATATCCTCATCAGCATAACTAGCCAAAAGAGTATCGATTTCTTGGGGATGGTTAGAATAGTAAATTCTCACCGCCACCAAATCAAAAGCAGTTAGATTAGGGTAGTTCTCTAATAACTCTTGATCATCTGCTCTCCGCTGTTGTAAAGATATGATCGTCCAAACAGGGATACGAGTGTTACGAATACGAGCAAGATCTCCACAAACCCCTTGAGTTTTTTGAATGCTAAAGTTTGAAATCTTTAGTTATTACTTTTATGCTTCCTATCTTAATTCACCAACGCTTTTTTCTGAAGTTAATAAATAAGCGATTTTCCTAGACACATATTAGAATAGGATAGTAAGTTAAGAAAAATTAAATTTTAAGTTTTATTTTTATTTACTCAGATTAAGTTAATATTTATGACTGACGCTCCTGTTAAACGACTGCGCAACTTTTCCATTATTGCCCATATTGATCAC
This sequence comes from Geminocystis sp. GBBB08, assembly GCF_016743215.1. Classification (GTDB taxonomy): domain Bacteria; phylum Cyanobacteriota; class Cyanobacteriia; order Cyanobacteriales; family Cyanobacteriaceae; genus Geminocystis. The sequence goes on along the minus strand of NZ_VRZC01000056.1, from coordinate 2,332 downwards.
GGTAAATCTACTTTAGCAGACCGTTTGTTACAGGTAACAGGCACTGTGGGAGATCGGGATATGAAAGCTCAATTCCTTGATAATATGGATTTAGAGCGTGAACGAGGTATTACCATTAAACTTCAAGCTGCTAGAATGAATTATAAAGCCAAAGATGGTGAAGATTATGTGTTAAATTTGATCGATACTCCCGGACACGTTGATTTTTCCTATGAAGTATCTCGTTCTCTTGCTGCCTGTGAAGGAGCTTTATTAGTGGTAGATGCGTCTCAAGGAGTGGAAGCACAAACTTTAGCTAATGTTTATCTTGCCCTAGACAATAATTTAGAAATTATCCCTGTTTTAAATAAAATTGATTTACCTAGTGCTGAACCAGAGCGAGTTATTAAAGAAATTGAAGATGTTGTTGGTTTAGATTGTACGAATATTATTCACGCTTCTGCTAAATCAGGAATTGCTATTGATGATATTTTAGAATCAATTATCGCCAAAGTGCCACCTCCTGAAGATACCACTCATAAACCTTTACGCGCTTTGATTTTTGATAGTTATTATGATTCTTATCGAGGGGTTATTGTTTATTTTCGAGTTATGGATGGTAGCATTAAAAAAGGCGATCGCATTCTGTTAATGGCTTCAGGAAAACAATACGACTTAGACGAAGTGGGGATATTATCACCGACTCAAGTGCAAGTTGATGAATTACACGCTGGAGAAGTAGGATATTTAGCTGCCGCTATTAAAGCAGTAGGAGATGCAAGGGTAGGAGACACCATTACCTTAGCTAATAAACCAGCGGAGGAAGCATTACCGGGTTATACTGAAGCAAAACCAATGGTATTTTGTGGATTATTTCCCATAGATGCAGATCAATACGGAGATTTAAAAGAGGCTTTAGAAAAACTTAAATTAAATGATGCTGCCTTATCTTTTGAGCCTGAAACCTCAAGTGCCATGGGTTTTGGTTTCCGTTGTGGATTCTTAGGATTATTACACATGGAGATTGTCCAAGAACGCCTTGAACGAGAGTACAATTTAGATCTCATCATTACCGCTCCTTCCGTAGTTTATAGAGTTACTACCACTGATGGAGAAGTGATCGAGATTGACAATCCTAGTGCCTTACCCGATCCTCAAAAACGTGTAAAAATAGAAGAACCTTATATCAAGGTAGAAATGATTACCCCTGAGACTTATGTGGGCACTTTGATGGATTTATGCCAAACTCGACGGGGCATATTTGTGGACATGAAATATTTTACCATAAATCGTACGAATCTAATCTATGAATTACCTTTGGCAGAAGTAGTAACAGATTTTTTTGATCAATTAAAATCTCGATCTCGTGGTTATGCTAGTATGGAATATCAACTAATTGGTTTCCGAGAAAATCCTTTAATTCGCTTAGATATTTTAGTAAATAAAGATCCAGTGGACGCTTTAGCTATGATCGTACATCGAGATAAAGCCTATAATGTTGGACGAGCTTTGACGGAAAAGCTAAAAGAATTGATTCCACGCCATCAATTTAAAGTACCCATTCAAGCGGCGATTGGTGCAAAAGTGATCGCAAGTGAACATATTCCAGCCCTCAGAAAAGACGTTTTAGCGAAATGTTATGGCGGTGATATTAGTCGTAAGAAAAAATTATTACAGAAACAAGCTAAAGGTAAAAAACGGATGAAGTCGATTGGTACTGTTGATGTACCACAGTCAGCATTCATGGCAGTATTAAAACTTGATTCTTAATAATTTTAAGGGTAAAGGTTTAAACCCCTTGTTTAGTCAATTAGAATTTAGAATGAGGAATGAGGAATTTACCAGAGCATCGTTACCGCAACTTGTGCCACAAGTCTAATAAAAAACAAAAACCCCCATAATTGGGGGCTTCAGATTTGAGATATTATCTTTTGAAATTAGAGAGCGTTACCACGAGGCAATACTTCTTCAGGGAAGACAAATTTCTCATGAGGTTGATCTTGAGGCGCCATCCATGCGCGTAAACCTTCATTTAATAAGATGTTTTTGGTATAAAATGTTTCAAACTCAGGATCTTCCGCCGCTCTTAACTCTTGAGAAACGAAGTCATAAGCACGAAGGTTGAATGCTAAACCAACGATACCGATAGAACTCATCCATAAACCAGTCACGGGTACAAACAACATAAAGAAGTGTAACCAACGTTTGTTAGAGAAAGCGATACCAAAAATCTGAGACCAGAAACGGTTAGCTGTTACCATAGAGTAGGTTTCTTCAGCTTGGGTAGGTTCAAAAGCACGGAAAGTGTTTGCTTGTTCACTATCTTGGAATAAAGTGTTTTCTACCGTTGCAC
>NZ_VRZC01000055.1 GCF_016743215.1 Geminocystis sp. GBBB08 | reverse complement strand
AATAATACTCTATAATCTCCAACTCTTAAACGATATTCAGGGGTAAAATTAGTCAATTTTTTAATATCTACTTGCAAATTATTTTGCATAAGTTCAATTTTATCAATAATTCGACTTTGAATATTGTTTGATAATTTTCCTAAATCTTTCAGGGCTTTTGGTTTAAATTTTACTTCATATTTCACTTTGTTTTAATGATTAATATTTTATTCCTTGAATGAATATAACTAATCCTATCTATATTTTGTTGTAAGCCAAGTTGTTTTTTTATACTCAAAAAAAATGTGATCGCACCTAATTTCGTAGGGGTTGAATATTATTCAACCCATAAACCCTAAAGAACTAATTATGGCTAAAGCCACTACTACAAACAATAGTCTCCTTGTCTTTCTAGCAGTAAATTGAGCCTATCTCCAGAAAAAGAAGCACTGATTAACTTGTCGCTATCTCGAAGAATCTTGATTTTATTAATCATGAAAATAAATACGGTAGAGTGTTTTAATGATTATAACAAGATTTATCCTAATTAACTTGCAAAATGTTAAACATCTAATTGTGTACCCATGATTGTTTTAGTTTTAATTATAATTACGATCAATTTATGTCACCTTGTTATTAACTCGACACAGTTGATACAAAACCCCTGTTCATGACCTTGAATATGTTAAAATAGTAAATTTATCAAAAAAATTTAAGGAAAAAATCTATGACATGGTTAGAAACATACCATCAACACGCAGAAGAAAGAAGTAAATTAGGCATTCCTCCCTTACCCCTTAACGCCGAACAAACATCCCATCTGTGCGAAATGTTGCAGAATCCCCCAGAGGAATTGAAAGAAGAATTAATGATGTTACTGCGCGATCGCATCCCTCCCGGAGTAGATGAAGCATCCTACGTCAGAGCAGGATTTTTAACTGCCATTGCTAAAGGTGAATTAACTTCCCCTGTCATCTCCAAACAAGGAGCAGTGAGCTTATTAGGTACAATGATGGGAGGTTATAACGTGCAATCCCTCATCAGCTTGTTAAAATCCAAAGATAGTAACGTTGCCCTCGAAGCCGCTAACGCCTTAAGCAAAACCTTATTAGTATTCGATGCTTTTAACGATGTCTTAGAATTATCGGAAACCAATCCCTACGCTAAACAAGTCATTGACGCATGGGCAAATGGTGCATGGTTTATCAGTAAGCCCAAAGTGCCTGAATCCATCACCGTGACTGTGTTTAAAGTGCCGGGTGAAACCAACACTGATGACTTATCTCCAGCACCCCACGCCACCACTCGCCCTGATATTCCCTTACACGCCTTAGCGATGTTAGAATCGAGAATGCCCGACGGTTTAGAAGCGATCGCCAAATTAAAAGAAAAAGGACATACTGTGGCTTATGTCGGTGACGTAGTGGGGACAGGTTCTTCTCGTAAGTCTGCAATCAATTCCGTATTATGGCATATCGGTAATGAAATACCCTTTGTACCCAATAAAAAATCTGGTGGTTATGTATTAGGGGGCAAGATTGCACCTATCTTCTTCAATACCGCCGAAGATTCTGGGGCATTACCCATTGAGTGCGATGTCACCAACTTAAACACTGGGGATGTCATCACTATTTACCCCTACGAAGGCAAAATCACCAACGAAAACGGCGATACCATTACCACTTTTACCCTCAAGCCTGAAACCATTTTAGACGAAGTGAGAGCCGGAGGACGCATTCCCCTGTTAATTGGACGTGCTTTAACCGATAAAACCCGTCAAGCATTGGGATTAGAGCCTAGTACTTTATTTGTACGCCCTCAAGCCCCTGCGGATACTGGTAAAGGGTTTACTTTAGCTCAAAAAATGGTAGGAAAAGCCTGTGGTGTGGAAGGAATCCGCCCCGGCACTTCCTGCGAACCGATGATGACTACCGTAGGGTCTCAAGATACCACTGGACCTATGACAAGGGATGAGTTAAAAGAATTGGCTTGTTTAGGATTCAATGCGGATTTAACCTTACAAACCTTCTGCCATACTGCCGCTTATCCCAAACCTGTTGACATCAAAACCCACAAAGAATTACCCGATTTCTTCTCCACTCGTGGGGGTGTCGCCTTACGTCCGGGAGATGGTATCATTCACTCATGGTTAAATCGTATGTTATTACCTGATACAGTCGGCACGGGAGGGGATTCTCATACCCGTTTTCCCCTCGGTATCTCTTTCCCCGCAGGTTCAGGTTTAGTGGCATTTGCGGCGGCTTTAGGGGCGATGCCTTTAGATATGCCTGAGTCGGTGTTAGTCAAATTCACAGGGGAATTGCAACCCGGAGTGACTTTACGAGACATCGTTAACGCTATTCCCTGGGTAGCCATGCAGGAAGATAAGTTAACCGTTGGCAAAGAGAATAAAATCAACGTCTTTAACGGGCGTATAATGGAAATGGAAGGCTTACCCGATTTAAAAGTGGAACAGGCTTTCGAGTTAACCGACGCAACGGCGGAGCGTTCTTGTTCTGGTAGTACAATTAAACTTAGTGAAGAAACAGTGGCGGAATATTTGCGATCGAACGTCAGTTTAATGAAGAATATGATTGCACGGGGTTATCAAGATGCTCGTACATTATTGCGTCGTATTGTTAAAATGGAGGAATGGTTAACTAATCCTTCCCTCATGTCTGCGGATGAAAATGCTGAATATGCAGATATTATCACCGTTAACTTGAGTGAAATTAAAGAGCCGATCGTAGCTGCCCCTAATGACCCTGATAATGTTAAACTGATGAGCGAATGTGCTGGTGATAAAGTAGATGAGGTGTTCATCGGTTCATGTATGACAAATATTGGACATTACCGTGCGGCGGCGAAAATCCTTGAGGGTGCTGGTACGGTAAAAGGGCGCTTATGGATTTGTCCTCCTACCCGCATGGATGAAACACAATTGCGTAATGAAGGGGTTTACGATGTGTTTGTCGCTTCGGGGGCAAGAACTGAAATGCCAGGGTGTTCTTTGTGTATGGGTAATCAGGCAAGGGTTGAGGATAATGCTACAGTTTTCTCGACTTCTACCCGTAACTTTAATAATCGTATGGGTAAAGGTGCAAGGGTTTATCTCGGTAGTGCCGAATTAGCCGCCGTTTGTGCTTTATTGGGCAAAATTCCTACGGTTGAGGAGTATATGTCGATCGTCTCTGAAAAAATTGATCCTTTCAAGGGCGAATTATACCGTTATTTAAACTTCAATGAGATTGACGGTTTTGAAGATGAAGGCCGAGTAATACCGTTAGAACAAATGCCAAAAATCGAGGACATTTTAGGTATGCCAGTATAATTACTGTAGGGTGGGCATTGCCCACCAATTAAATTAATTTAAAAAAGAGGATAATGGCAAAAGATATTTACCATGATGTTGTTAAAAATGCTTTAATCAAGGATGGTTGGAGAATTTTAGCTGATTCTTATTTTCTACAATATGAGGATGCTCAACTTTATGCTGATCTACCTACTTGCTGAAAAAACTTTATTAGCTGAACAGAATAACCGTAGAATCGTAGTAGAAATTAAAAGTTTCATTAATCCTTCTCCGATGAGGGATTTTGAATTGGCATTAGGACAATATATTGTTTATCGTGATATTTTAGATTTGTCTGAAAAAAATTATGCTATTTATTTAGCGGTTAAAGACACTGTATTTGAGAGCTTTTTTAAAAGAAAATCAGTTCAAGCTATTGTGAAACGTCATGAAGTGGAGTTTATTGTTTTTAATGATGAAAAGGAGGAAATTGTATCATGGATAAGCTCACGAGATATGGAGAAATAATCAAAAAAATCTTAACAGAATATTATCAAATTGTGGAAAAATCTCCTGATTTTCACCCTGAAAATTGTCTAATTTTTGATGATAAAAACTATCATTATTTTTGGCGTAGTATTGATTGGGTTAATAAAAAAAGAGTTAATAATACTCATGTTTATATTCGCCTTAAAAATGAGAAAATTTATATTGAGGAAGATTGGACTGAGGAAGGTATTGCTAATGAATTATTAAGGGAAGGTATTCCAAAAGAAGATATTGTTTTAGCTTTTCACGATCCTGAAACTCGTAAATATACTGATTTTGCGATCGCTTAAATTTAAGATTAATTTTAACTACAATTAATCACATATTTTCTAAAAATGTCCGACAATTTAAACCTAATTTTATCCTCTAATTTGTTACTGCACATGTTACTGAACAATATAATTGAATAATTAGTTTTTTTTTAAATGCGGATGGCGAGACTCGAACTCGCAAGGTCAAGACCACACGCCCCTCAAGCGTGCGCGTATACCAATTCCGCCACATCCGCAAGGTACATACAGTATAACATTATAACTTATTTATCTTAGCTCCGTCAACTATAATCAGAAAAAATTTGATAAGTCAAAAGTTACAATAGTATATAAAAGTTGCTCATTAAAAACAGGTTATTACTTCTCTTTTTTAACTAAAAAATACACTGTTACATTAAACCAGCTTCGGTAAATATTTGTCGGGGAGAAAGAGTTAAATTCGGAAAAAGAGCATCACTTAAACTATCATCATTACTTTTTGTTTGTGGTGGTAAATTTGGATAGAAAATAGTTATTTTTTTTACTTTAGAATCTATAATCCAAACTCGATCAACTCCAGCATTTAGATAGTCAACGGCTTTTTCATTTAAGTTACTAAAAGATTGATCTGGGGAGATAATTTCGATTACTAATTCAGGAGGAATTGTACAGGCAATATCTTCTAAAGGAATATTTTGTACCCTTTCATTAGATATATATAATAAATCGGGTACAGGACACCAATCTTTACCTTTTCTTTGGAGTAAGATCGCCCATTCTATCCCAACTTCCCCCTGATTTTTTTGAGTTTTATTCCACTCATTAAGAAGATGTGATAAATTTAAAGTTACACGAGAATGAAAACGTTTAGGTGACATTTTAGCTACTTTTTCTCCTTCTATTAATTCATAAGTAATGTCTTCATTAGATAAGGATAAAAATTCCTCTAAACTTAAACTTGATTTGACAATTGTTTGCATATCTTTTACTGATAATTAAAGATGTTTATTAATAATATTTAATTTTTGGGAATGATTAATTATTTTTGGAAAAAGCCTAAAGGCTTAACTACAAACTGTGGGATGTTGATTAAAGATTTGTACTAATGGCTTGTACTGGACAAGTAGGAATACATTGTTCACAAACAATACAGGTTTGTTGGCGAAATTGTAGTTTATAAGTATTGGGATTGAGGGTTAAAGATTCTGTAGGACATACTCCTGTACACAATCCACAATGTACGCAGGTTTCTTCATCGATAATTATTTCTCCAGTTGTTAGAGAAACACCAATATTATTCGCCTTCATCCAGTCGATGGCCGCATCTAATTGATCTATATCTCCTGATAATTCTAATACTAATTTACCTACTTGATTTGGTGCAACTTGTCCTCGAATAATATTAGCGGCGATATTAAAATCTTTGGCTAATCTATAAGTGACGGGCATTTGAACTACACTTCGGGGAAAGGTTAAATTTACTCTTTTTTTCATAAAATTCAGAAAATTAGTTATTGATAAAAATTGTTATTATATCAACTTAAAAAGTTCATAAATATTGGTCATTAGTTTACTTATCTAAAAGAATAGAGAATAGCTAACTGTTATAATGTATCGCAAATAATTTATGATCTACTAGATTAATTATCAATTATTAAAACTATGACTGAAAATAAAATTAATCCCGTTAATCAAATTCGTAATATCGTTATTGCTTTTATTGCGATCATTCTTGGTATCTTTTTAGTGTTAAGTTCCCAAACAACCGTTAATTCTGAGTCTTTGGAGTCTCAAGCTCAACAAGCGATACCTTTAGAAGTAGCAGTTAATAACGGTAAACCTTCTTTGGTGGAATTTTATGCTAATTGGTGTACCAGTTGTCAAGCTATGGCTAAAGATTTAGCTATTTTAAAACAAGAGTATCAACAAGAGATTAATTTTGTGATGCTTAATATTGATAATAGTAAATGGTTGCCGGAAGTTTTAAATTATAACGTTGACGGCATACCCCATTTTCTATTTTTAAATAATCAAGGAAATGCGATCGCCTCTACTATTGGAGAACAACCTTTAAGCATACTTGAAGAAAATTTACAGGCTTTGATCGCTAATCAATCTTTACCTTATGCTAATTCTAGTGGGAATATTTCTTCTTTGAAACCACAAAATCAGATTATTGAAGGTAACAATAATAATCCAAGAGATCACGGTTAATCATGAGTAATAAGGTTAGTCATTTCCTAAAATTTAATTACTAACTAAATTAAATTCTTGAGTTTTAAAACTTGATAAATTGTGAATTTGCAAAGTTCCATAACTAATCACTAATTCAAAAATATCTGTGTTTTTGTATAATTGATCAAAACAACCACTAAAGTAGTAATTGCATCAAACAAGAACCAATTACACACACTTCTATTTAGAGAAATTCCCTCAAATTGTCACCATTGCCCAAGGTTGGGGTTCAATAATTTTGGTGTTAAGATTTTCTTTAATCAGTAAATTCCGAAAATTGTCGATCGATCCTTCTTCTTTTAATATTTTGGTTAATAATCCCTGAAATTCTAAATCTCCTCCTGCCGCCGTTGATAAAATGTATTCTGGTTTTAACCATCGACAAACCTCTACTGCGTTTTCTTGCCCTTTGATTACTGATCCGATCAAAGGTATTTTAATATTAGTTAATGGGGTGATAATGACTTTTACCGCTTCTTGTCGTTGCAAATTAGCTGAATGAAAGCCGTGAGGTTCATAATATAAAGATTCTTGATTACTTAAATCCCTAATAATATAACCATTTTCCACTAAATTTGGACCAACGGGAGAACCGGCGATCGCCTGTATTAGTATTTGATTACGAAAGAGATAAGTTTCATCATGTTTTAAAGTTTTAATGTTGGTATAACCAAATCCTTGACAAACTTTTCCGGCATTTTCTGAAGCAATTACGGGTAAATGATGATCTAAAATGTTTAAAGTTGGTGGATGGGCATGATCTTCTAAACCTTGAGATAATAAAATCAGATCGATATTTTCGGGTATGTCTCGTAGAGTGCGTTTTTTCCCTTCCAATAACCATGTCGCATTACCAAAAACAAGAGAACCTACTAACCAAGGATCAAGTAAAATTCTCAATCCGGCAATGTCGATTAACCATGAATTGCTATCTAACCAAGTTAATTGCATATAAAAACACTATTAAAATTTACTATTGATCATAACCTTTCAATTAATTATAATGTAAACTTAATATAACAATCATAATAAAAATAGTTCTGAGATAATATAATCAATTCAAAATTCGCAGTTATAATAAGCAATATTGTTGATTAAAATACTTAGCTTATTTGATATTTGAAGAAAAAATTATGACATTTGATTTAGAAAAAACTTTAAATAATCTTAAAATTAATGCTGATTGGTTAGGTTTAAGACAAGTTAGTGATACCACTACTACAAAAGTTTTTCGGGATGGTAAACCCCAAAGTAATGGTAGAAATTTTACTAATGGGGTAATGGTAGAAGTCATGGTAAATGGACAACTGGGTTATTGTGCTACCAATAGATTAGATCAAGCTAGTATTCAACAAGCGACGGAAATTGCGCAAAAACAAGCAAAGATAGCGTCTAATTGGAGTATTTTTCGTTTTAATACCGATATTCGTCCCCCAGCTAAAGGTAACTATAGATCGCCTATCCTGGATTTTGCTATTAACCATCAAGAATTAAATGATTTATTAATACAAACCTGCAAGGCATTAAAAGTATCTGATAAAATTGTTAAAGCTACAGCTATGGCACAAATTAGCGAAATTCGCCATCATTTTGTGAGCAGTAATGGTGCAAATATTGAACAAAACATCTGTTTACTTGCCACTGACTATGAAGCTACCGCTCAAGAAGATAATGTTGTCCAAAAACGTACAGATAACGGCATGAGTGCAAGATGTTATCAAGGAGATAGAAATATTTTTAATCCTGAAATTACCTTAATTCGTGCCCAAAAAATCGGTGAGGAATCCATAGAATTACTTTATGCTCAAGAATGTCCGGATATTACTACCACTTTAGTGTTAGCTCCTGATCAGATGATGTTACAAATCCACGAAAGTATCGGACATCCCTTAGAATTAGATCGTATTTTAGGAGATGAAAGAAATTATGCTGGTAGTAGCTTCGTGAAATTATCTGATTTTGGTAGTTTAGCCTATGGCTCGTCAAAGATGAATATTACCTTCGATCCTACCATAGAAGGAGAATCAGCTAGTTATGGTTTTGATGATGCCGGATTAAAAGCCGAAAAACAGTATCTCATCAAAGATGGTATTTTATTGCGTGGTTTAGGTAGTTTAGAAAGTCAAGCTAGGGCAAGTGTACCCGGTGTTGCTAATTTTAGATCATCTTCATGGAACCGAGCCCCCATCGATCGCATGGCTAATTTAAACTTAGAATCGGGGAATAGTAGCTTTAATGATATTATCAGTTCTATTGAACACGGAGTATATATGGAATCTAATCGCTCTTGGTCAATAGATGATTACCGGAATAAATTTCAATTTGGTTGTGAATATGCTCGTTTAATCGAAAATGGTAAATTAACTAAAACCCTTCGCAATCCTAATTATAGGGGCGTTACCCAACATTTTTGGCATAATTTAATCCATGTGGGGGATCATTCTACTCGTGAAATTTATGGTACTCCCTATTGTGGTAAAGGCGAACCAAATCAATCAATAACTGTAGGTCATGCTTCACCTATGTGTGCTTTTAAAGATATTCAGGTTTTTGGCGGAGGGTGAATTAATGCTAATAAGCTTCAGACGCATCTAAGTGGAGATCGACCATAATTAAAAATGCAATCAATTCTAATAAACTATTTATGAATTTAGGCTATGTTTTTAATGATCCCTGAGTTAAAATCAGATTTTTTGGAGAAGTCTAGTTGACTGGTAAAGGTAGGCAACGGGTAATAGCTGATTTCGACATAAAATTGTCGGTGAAGGTGAAACTGCCATAGACTAGGAGACTAAAAGACTAGAAGACTAGAAGACTAGAAGACTAGAAGACTATGAGAATAGAAGACTAGGAGAGAATTCTCTTAAACATTATTAAAATTGATTTTTGACAAATATTTAATACATTTAATTCTTTGAGGTGTATAAAATTTCTTTAACTTAGCTTATCATGTTCGATTTATTCTTTTTTACCTTTACCCTTTGGTAAATCAATAAAAACTCGATCATTAGGCAATAAACCCTCTAATATTTGCGTTTTATCATCAACAGAAATACCGATGGTAATAGGTTTGAATTTCGGATCATTATTTTCATCAGGAATCATTACCCCTGTTTTACCCTCTTGTGTAACAATAGCAACCGTTGGCACAACTAAAACATTATCTAATCTTTGTCCTAAAAAATTGACTTCTACATTCATTTTCGACAGTAAACGATCTTGCCCTGTTAGAATACCAATTTTTACTTCAAAAGAGGTTACATTTTGCTCAACGATCGCCTCCGGGGCAATACTTTTGACAACACCCTTAAAAACTTGATTAGGATAAGCGTCAGCAATAATTTCTACGGGTTGACCTAATTTTATTTGATCTAAGTCAATTTCTGGGACTTTAGCTACAATTTCTAAACCTTTAGCCAAAGCGACAATAGAAGAAGAAGTTGCTGAGGCAGTAGAAGAAGCAGAAGTTGTCGGAGTAACAAAAGCTCCTTCCGTAGCAAATTTTTGTGTAATAATTCCGTCAAATGGAGCGGTAATAAAAGTATCTTGAAACTGAATTTTCGCAATTTCTAAACCTGCTTGTAAGGCTTTCATATTAGCTTTGAGTTTTTCAATTTCAGCTTTTCCGCTCACTTTTCTTTCTTCCAAAGATATTTTAATTTCTCCTGCTGCTGCTTCTAAACGTTGAATTTCAGGATCTTCTGTGGTTTTTAACTCCTCTAACCGCCTTACAATTTGTTCTACATTAGCTTGAGAAACAATCACTTCATTTGCTAATTGATCAAATCTATCAGCACTAATTGCACCTTCTTGTAACAATTTTTCATTTCTTTGCAATTGAATTTGAGCTAATTTTAACTTTGATTCTGATTCTGCCAATTGTGCCTTTGTTTGTTCAACTTGTGATGGGATTCTGCGTTTTGATTCTTCTAAACGGGCTAGTGCTTGAGCTAATTGAGCTGAAAATGTTTGTATGTCACCCTGTAGCTTTATATCTGCTTCTTGTAAACTAGCTTGAGCTTCCTGTAGCCGTGCTTCCGCTTGAATACCTTGAGCATACAGTTGCTGGTTTTCCATGATAGCGATGGGTTGTCCTTTTTTAATTATAACCCCTTGATCTACTAATAATCTCTCTAGTCTACCAGGATTTTTAGGACTGATATTAACGCTTTGAATCGGCTCAACAGTACCACTAGCTTGTATTTCAAGGTTAATACTTTTTCTGGTGATCGGAACTGTATATTTATCTATTATTGTCGTAGAATTAGGATTGCTGTTGCGATTCACGGAAGTATAGGCAAAACCGACAACTAAAAGAATGCCACCAATCATTGTGCCAAAAATCCAAGGTAAAGGATTACTACTTTCCTTTGGTAAAGGTTTACTTTGCTTTTCCAAATTACTTACTGCCATACAATAGTTTTTTTAAATTGTCGATCTTCATCTATACAAACTAACAAATATTCTTCATCCTTGTTGATTTTTCACTTAATTAAATTATTTACCATTATAGGGGCTTAATATAAGTACTTATGCAAAATTAATTATATACAGGCAATGCAAGGCAAGGGTTTTAAATTTCTTGTTAGCCCTTGTTACCATAGCTTTCAGAAAAATAAAATCAGCATTAATTTTACTCAATAACTTACTAAGCCCCGATTTGATTCCTGACGATTAAAGTTTTTTATCCCGATCTCGACGACGGCGATCGCGCCATTCAAGGGTTGTTAGATAGAGAATACCGCCACTGACAAAAACTAATAAAATGATAGCGGCAAGGAAAAGAATATTTAAAACTGATAATGATTCCACAATTTAGAAGCCTTTTCTACCCCATACTACCATTGCAATCGACCATGTAAATAGAGACAGTACTCCAACCCAACCTAAAGTAAGAATATCCATATTGATTATATTTAAAGACTAAATTTAACTATTTTATCTTATCATCAACAGAGGCGAAAAGACTAGAATAGAAGTTGACTCTTAGCTTATTTCTTTCTTATTGATTACAGAATTTGCAACAAAAGGAGTTAAGGTTAAAATTAATAACATTCTTGTCATTTGCATGGTTAAAACAAAGCCCGAATTTCCGCCTAATTCAATGACTGTAGCCATCATTGTACTTATTCCTCCTGGAGTTGAACCTAATAAGGCCGTTAAAGTATCAATTTTTGTAACTAAATGAAACCAGTAGCCAGATATAATGCAAACCACAATCAAAAGTATAATTAAGCCTATTTCTAGTAAGACTGCTTTTAGTAATTTCTGAAAAGCATGAATTTCAAATTTAACGCCGATGGATAATCCTAATAATAATAATCCTCCTCGAAAAATGGATACAGGTAGTGAAATTTCGTAAGGAAAAAAAGAAAATAAGAGTAAACAGCTAAAGAAAGGGGCTAAAAATAAGTTTGAGGGTAATTTGACAATTTTGCCCATTTGAACTCCTATAAAAGCACATAAAGCTATGATAGTTAAATTTATAGGTATGGGTAGGGATGGTAATAAATGACGATTTTCCGCTATGATTTTAACAGGAATTGAAGAAGATTCTGTAAGATAAAAAGTAGCGATAATTGGTATGATTACTGATACCATTAAAATTCGTAAATATTGTAAGACAGTCACGGCAATAGCATCAGCTCCTAAATCTTCACTCATTGCCACTAAACTAGGCCCAGCACCCGGAATACATCCTAAAAAACTACTGGGGAAATCAATATCTGCAAATTTATAAATTAAATAACCATTAACTAAACTGAAACTAGCTGTAACCCCTATACAGATGAGCAAGGGTAAAAAGTAATCTTGGGCAGTTATTAAGGTTTCAAAGGAAAAACGACTAGCAGTAAAAATGGCAATAATAGCTTGTCCTATGATACTAAAAGATTTCGGTAATATTTTATTTTCTTCTTTTCTGAGAGCCCAAATTATAGCTACCATTAAGGGAATTAATAGCCAAGGAATAGGTAAATGAATGCGATCGCCAATAAAACTAAGAACAATAGCGAAGAAAAAAAGCCAACTAAGGGAAAAAAAATTCCTGTAACTAAAATCAGAAAAGTTCATCTAACAATTAACAATGGATAACTCAATACTCATTAAACTAAATCGATCTTTATTATGATCTATCTTCATGAGTATTGAAGGATTGTCCATTGTAGATTAGTGATTAGATAGAAATTTCGCTCAATTCACGGGTAATATGATCAAAAGGTGCATCAACAAAATCAACATTGTTAATACCTGCTTGTAAAGCTATTTCTTTGATTAATTCTTTGAGAATTTGAATACTGCGCACAGTAGGAGCAATAGGCACACCAAGAGAATTATAAGTTTCTCTTAAGCCTTGTAAAACTCGCTCATCTAAAACAGTATTATCACCTGCTACTAAAGCATAACTAGCATAGCGAAGATAATAATCTATATCTCTTAAACAAGCAGAATAACGACGAGTAGTATAAGCATTACCCCCAGCCCGGATTAATTCGGGTATTTCTTCAAATAATTGTCTTCCAGCATTTTTGACTAACTCAGGGGAATTAGCGTTAATAATAGAAGCAACTTGAAGTCTAGTAGTCCCAGATTGATAATAAGATTTTAAGGAATCGATAGCATCACGATCTAAATAACGACCGGAAACATCATAATTTTTAATTAAATTAGTTACAGCATCTAGTAACATTTTTTTCTCCCAAACAATATTTTTATGAGTAACTTAAAGAGTTATTTATGATCTTAATATGATCTTGCAATCTAAGCCAATAGCAAAAAGATTTAGATTTAGTTTTATGTACAGATATAATCGGTGATTTTAGGGAAAATACTATTACTTAACTATTAGACACGAGTGCAAAATAAAAATTAAAATCTATTTTAGGTGGGAAATTATCAATTTTAATAACTATTGCCCATTGCCTGTTGCCCATTGCTGGACTTCTGCAAGAAGTCTATTAGAAAAGAAAAGACAGTGACCCTATACAATAAAGATTATAAACTGCGAAACTATTATCTTATTTCTTAACGTCTGTGCAAAAGAAAAGTATAAAATCTTTACATCTTGATTTAATCTTATGAATATTCGCAAATCAATTAATCAATTTTGTTCTCATTTTATTGCTCTATTTATCGGAATTGCTATTGCTTTTAGTGGTATTAATCAACTGACGGCAGATGCACAAGTTAGTCAGACTAATGTAACGGCTCAACTTCCCAATAATCTAACGTCTGACAGTTTTGTGGCTCGTGCCGTGACAAAAACAGGGGATTCGGTAGTAAGAATTGACACAGAAAAAATTGTTACAAGATCAATTGATCCTATTTTTGAAGATCCTTTTTTCCGTCAATTTTTTGGAGATCAATTTACAAGTCGTATGCCTCAAGAAAGAAGAGTTACTGGTTTAGGTTCTGGTTTTATTATTGACTCTCAAGGTATTATTTTAACTAATGCCCATGTGGTTAGTGGTGCTGATAAAGTTACTGTTACTCTCAAAGACGGGCGTATTTTTGAAGGAGTGGTCAAAGGTACTGATCAAATTACCGATTTAGCGGTAGTTAAAATTAATTCTCAAGGACAAAATTTACCTGTTGCCTCCCTTGGAGATTCTTCTAAAATCAAAGTAGGAGATTGGGCGATTGCCGTAGGAAATCCGGTAGGATTAGATAATACTGTTACTTTAGGAATTATTAGCACTCTTCATCGCTCTTCTTCTGAAATCGGCATTTCTGATAAAAGAATCGACTTTTTACAAACTGATGCTGCCATTAATCCGGGTAACTCTGGAGGACCACTTTTAAACGCTCAAGGAGAGGTAATTGGTATCAATACAGCTATTCGGGCTGATGCTATGGGTATTGGTTTTGCCATTCCGATTAATAAAGCCAAAGAATTACAAGCAATGTTAATATCGGGCAAAGAAGTACCACATCCTTATATTGGTATTCAAATGGTCAAAATTACCCCTGAAATAGCTAAAGAAAATAATCGAGATCCTAATACTACCTTTTCAATTCCCGAAATAGAAGGGGTTTTAGTTGTTAGAGTTTTACCGAATACTCCTGCCGAAATAGGTGGTATTCGTCGGGGTGATATTATCATTAAAGTCAATAATCAACCGATTAAAGATGCTAATCAATTACAAAAATTAGTAGAAACTACTGGTATTAATCAAAACTTAAAATTTGCGATCGTGCGACAAGATCAAAAATTAGAATTAAATATCAAAACTGCTCAAATGCGATAAATATTTAGGGTTGCCTCATAGTATTTTTATTTTGATAAGGGTAGCTATAGCAATCCTATTTGATTTGTGGCATTTTCGTTCTGAGTATGCTTTATTTGCTGATAAAAAACTTTGCCAATTCTTATCCAATGTCCTTAGTTAACTCTTCAATTATTTTTTCTGTTTTTCTTTTATTTCTTCTTAAAATCTATTGTTATAGCATTCTTAGTAACTATGTTGATTAATCCGACAAAAATTGCTGATCTGTCTATTCTTCAGTTCCAGTTTCTTGGGATTCAAATACTTGTTGCGTAAAGATTTGGAAATCCTCTTCACAAGCAATTAGCTTTGCTAATGCAGAAGCATATCCGGAAGCATCAAATAAATCTCGGTTATGGATTTTCGATAACCACGTTCGCAACTTAGCCAACTCCGCTTCATTTTCGTCTAATTCCGCAAAGGTAAAATTATTTTTTGCCCTTTCTTCCGCTAACTCTTGATGTAAGTCTCGACAACGCCCGAAAAATTCTTGGTACTCTTGTTCGGATTGTTGCTGAAATTGCTCAATTAATCTTTGATTTTGCTCCCTATCTTCAATTTTAACCGTTAATAATTCGGCTTCCCCGCCACTGGCGATAATTTCTTCTTTCAATTTTTCTAATTTTTCGGGTAATTCTTCTCTTACGGGAAAAATACAAACTGACTGCTGTAGGTATAATCCTCCCCAACCTTTCAATTTACGCCACACATAAACCCTTTTTGATGAAGGTTGAGACGGCACACGATAAATTAATAAATTCCAATATTCTTGATTCATTAACTACTGCTATATCCTTGATTAACTATCTTGATTGTAACAGATGTTGCATTTTTATTCTTGTACAGTTAGAATGAAACAAGTGTTGCATTTACAGAGAAGATGATTATTTTTGTTTGGATTAGCTTAATTGTTATTGGTGTATGGTTGATTGTCTGGGGTGCTGAAACTTTTGCGGAAAATTTGGGGGAGGCATCGGTTAAGTTAAGAGTCAGTAGCTTTGCTTTAGCGATACTCTTGGCGGGTGCTGAACCAGAAGAATTGGCAACTACGATCACCTCAACCCTCAGAGATGCCCCTGCTATTGCCTTTGGGGATGTAATTGGTGCAAATATAGCTATTTTTCTAGTGGCTTTGGGAATAGGTGCGATCATTCAACCCCTTCCCTTTGGGAAAAAAGTTATGTGTTACGCTTTATTTGGTTTTCCTATTGGAGTTATGGCTGTGGGTTTTATCTGGGATGGTAAAGTGACTCGCTTAGAAGGAGTAATTTTATTATTGCTTTATGTGGTTTATCTTACTACCATTTGGTTAGTGGAGAAAAAACCTCCTGCTATGGGAGAAACTGGAGTGATAGAATCGGCTAAAACTCATCAAGATAAAACTCCTGTAAGCAAAGAACTTCTATTGGTAGTGGCAGGATTATTTGCTATGATGATTGGTTCTATTATGTTGGTAGAAACTGTACGAAATATTAGCCATATTGAAGAAGATCAAACGATGTTAGCTTTGACAGTAGTAGGTTTTGCTACGGCTTTTGAATTGGTTATTCTCTGTTATTCTGCCGCCAAACAAGGTGCTACGGAGGTAGTGATTGCAGGGGTTGTCGGTTCTTTTGCCTATAATATCACCATGACTTTAGGGGCTGCAGCTGTAATTCGCCCTTTATCTATTACCGATGCGACTCTGTTACATAAACCGGCGATCTCCATGTTATTAGCTTTACTTTTGGTAATTTTACTGGCTTTACCGAAAAAGCAAATTACCTCTTTTATGGGGTGGTTATTAGTAATTTCTTATCCTATATTTCTCTTAGGAATGTTGATTTGAATAACGTTTTTTTACATGATACAATTCCTTTGCTCAAAATGGTGGGGAATTTTCTCTTGAACAAAAAATTAATCTTGTAAGAATTGTTAAGTTAATCAAAAGGCAAATTTTTTTAGTAAGTGATGATTTTAGTAAAGGAAAACAATGACGATCAGTCAAAGAAAAAAAGTAACTAAAATGAAAAAATAATTAATAAAATTGACTCATCATCTTCATGGATTTTCTTTCAGATACATTGGTTTTGTCTAGGATGCAGTTTGCGTTTACTGCAATTTTTCATATGTTATGGCCTGTGTTAACCACTGGTATGGCAATATATTTAGTGATTGTGGAGGGATTATGGCTAAAAACAAAAAATCCTGACTACTATTATCATGCCCGATTTTGGTCAAAACTTTATGTTCTTAATTTTGGAATTGGTGTCGCATCTGGATCACCAATAGCATTTCAATTTGGCACAAACTGGGCACCTTTTTCTGAATCTGTAGGAGATTTTTTCGGAAGCATCCTTGGTTTTGAAGCAACCAGGGCGTTTATGTTAGAAGCAGGATTTTTAGGCATTATGTTATTTGGTTGGGAAAGAGTGCCTCCTGTTATACACTATCTAGCTACTATTTTAGTGGCGGTGGGTGCGAATCTTTCTACTTTTTGGATTCTCATAGCTAATTCTTGGATGCAAACTCCTGCACGAGGTGAATTTATTGACGGCAAATTTGTTGTTAGTAATTATTTTACTGCTATGGCTAATCCTTTCATGATCAAGAGTGTTGCCCATATGTTTTTAGCTACTCTCGAAACTTTTCTTTTTGTTATCGGCGGTATTAGCGCATGGTATCTCATTAATAAGCGCAATCCTGAATTTTTCTCTAAATCCTTGAAAATTGTCTTAATTTTAGCGATCGCCATTACACCGTTACAAATATTTGTGGGACATTTGAGTGCAGAACAAGTGTATTATTATCAACCGACAAAATTAGCGGCAATGGAAGCAGAATGGGAAACCATCCCCGCCGGAGAAAAAGCTGACTGGAGTTTACTGGCATCTCCTAACGAAAAAGCCCAAGCCAATAATTGGGAAATCAAGATTCCTAATGCTTTAGGTTACATTTTAGAATTTAAACCTCGTTTAAGTGCACCTGTTTTAGGTTTAAAAGAATTTGCCCCCAGCGATCGCCCAAAAATGGTAGGCTTGATATTCTATGCTTTTCGTTTAATGAGTGGTATCGCTTTTATCTTAGTAGGGGTGGTTATAGCTACAGTGATTCAATGGTTGAGAGGTAAATTATCCACTGAAAGTATTAGTCAGCTTAACTTAACTTAACTTAACCTACTGAATTCAATCATCAATAAAAATCATGGAATCACTAAATTCGTTTTTGCCTTTAATATGGTTTGGCATTTTAGCCTTATTTCTCTTTATGTATGTCATGTTAGATGGCTTCGATTTAGGGGTGGGAATCCTTTCCCTAACGTCATCTTCCGAAGAAAGGCGTGGTATTTTAATGACAAGTTTAAGTAACGTTTGGGATGCTAATGCTACATAGTTAATCTTAATGGGTGGTAGCTTATTTGGTGCTTTTCCCCTTGCTTATGCTACCATTTTAAGCTCTCTTTATATCCCCATTATGGTTATGGTTATTGGCTTAGTTTTTCGCACGGCATCTTTTGAATTTAGGGAAAATTCTGAGAATAAAGTATTTTGGAATTATGCCTTCGGTATCGGTAGTTTTGTGGCAACTTTAGGGCAGGGTTTTGCTTTAGCGGGAGTAATTGAAGGTATCAAAGTTGATGCTAGTGGACATTTTATCGGCACTACATGGGATTGGCTAAACTGGCGTAGTGTAGTAGTTGCTTTAACTTTAATTCAAGGTTATGTTTTAATTGGCTCTTGTTATTTAATCATGAAAACCTCTGGTAAGTTGCAAGAAACTCACTTTAAAACCGCTAAACTTGCCGCTATTACTACCCTTATCGGTGCGATCGCCATTACTACTGTTGTCCCAATTTTTTCCCAATTTGCTAGAGAACTTTTGTTCCAAACTCCGTTTATTTATGTGTTTAGTATCATCCCAATTTTAGGAATAATTTTAGTTACTTTACTGCTAGTAAGTATAAATAAAAAACAGGAAAGAACCCCATTTATTCTGACAATTTTAATTTTTATGTTGACATTTTTAGGATTAGCTTTAGTTGTTTTTTCCTATATTATTCCCACTAGTATTACCATTTATCAAGCAGCCGCATCTCCTATTTCTCTTGTTTTTATGTTAATATTTGTTGGCTTTTTAATCCCAATTTTGTTGTTTTATAACATCTATAATTATTTTGTTTTTAGAGGGTAAGTAACCTCTATTAACTAGAAGATTTGTTTCTTATTTTCTGTTTTTATTCGTTGGGTTTTATGTTATTCAACCCAACCAAAATTTTGTAAGGGCGATCGCCTTTTGTGGAGAAATGGAGGGCGATGGTTTTTTGATTAAGATAGATAACTCAAGCTAAAACTATTCATCTATTTCTCTTATTACTAATTGTATTGCTTCTTTTTGCTCCTTATCATATCCCCAACGGTTTAAAAACTCTTGATATACTCCTTTTCCTTCCTCCATCGTATTTATTAAAAGTTTAATTTTTTCCTTAATTTCAGATAAAGATAATTCACGAATAAAATTTACACTTCTTTGTGTTACTCTAGCTGATTTTTGATACATTTCTAGGTTATTATTTCGTTGATGAGTTATTTTCATCGCTGTTGACATCGTTACATTTTTAACTAATAATTCACTGACAATTTCAGGAGAAGTTTTTAATCCTGCCACAATTCCTGATGATTTTTCCTCCACCAAAAAATTATCGCTAGTTAAGTAAGTAACAAAAAAACCCCTAGCACCATTTTCTGTTAATACCAATGATGAAACTATGGCTTCTTTTTCTAACTCCGATAATTTGGGAATTTTTTTGATAAATTTTTCTGTTAAACTAATGGCTTCTTCAAAAGTGATATTGTTGTCTGCTATTAAATTCATAAATTTTCTCACAATAGAAATAAAATACATCTCGATAGCTTTATTTTGATTATCTTAATCTAATGTTAGTTATTTAACGGCTTATTATTAAACCAAATTTTATAAATTTGAGCCTCATTTTCTGTTAAGATTTATTAAGCAAAAGACAGTTAAAATATATGGGTAAAAAACCACAAGTAATCGTTATTGGTGCTGGAATTGGAGGGTTAACCGCTGGGGCATTATTAGCCCGTTATAATTATGATGTTACCATATATGATCAGGCGATCGCACCAGGAGGATGTGCTTCTACTTTTACTCGTAAAGGCTTTATTTTTGATGTTGGTGCAACTCAAGTGGCGGGTTTTGAAGAAGGGGGTATTCATCATCGTATTTTTTATGAATTAGACATTGATTTACCTTCGGCGACAGAATGTGATCCAGCTTGTGCCGTATTTTTACCCCAAGAAAAGCAACCGATAATGGTGTGGCGAAATCCGGCAAAATGGCGTTTAGAAACAGAAAAACAGTTTCCTCATAGTGGCAAATTTTGGGCATTATTAAAGATACTTTTTCAGGCTAGTTGGCAGTTTCAAAGTCGAGATCCCATTTTACCACCTCGCAATCTTTGGGATTTATCACAATTAATTCAAGCCTTACGTTTAGATACTTTTATTACTGCACCTTTTACCTTGATGACGGTAGCCGATGCTTTACGATTATTCGGTTTAGGCAATGATAAGCGCTTAAAAACCTTCCTCGATATGCAGTTAAAATTATATTCCCAAGTGGACACGGAAGAAACAGCTTTACTTTATGCTGCTACTGCTTTATCTGTTTCTCAATCCCCTCAAGGATTATACCATCTTCATGGCAGTATGCAAGTGTTAAGCGATCGCCTCCTATCAGCATTAGAAAAATACGGTGGTAAATTATATATGAGGCATTTAGTGCAGAAAATTCACACTGAAAAAGGTAAAATAACAGCAATCACCATAAAAAATTTGAAAACGGGAGAAATTAAAGAGGAAAAAGCCCATCACATCATTGGTAATGTCACAGTTAATAACTTAGTCTCTATGACAGCAAAAATGCCTGTGACTTATAGTCAACGGATACAAAAATTACCTCCTGCCAGTGGTGCATTTGTCATCTATTTGGGAGTCTATATTACTGCTATTCCTGAAAATTGCCCCCTTCATTTACAATTTTTATACGATTATAATGGCGAAATTGGCGAAATTAATTCTCTATTTGTATCTGTTAGTAAACAAGGAGATGGTAGGGCATCCGAAGGCAAAGCCACTATTATTGCTTCTTCTTTTACTGATGTTAACCATTGGTGGAATATTTCCTTAGAAGATTATGAGGCATTAAAACAAGATTATACTTACAAGGCGATCGCCCGTCTAGGAGAGTATTTTAACCTCAACTCCGAGACAATAATTCATCAAGAAACTGCTACCCCCGTTACTTTCTTTAAATATACTGCCAGAGAAAAAGGCATCGTTGGTGGTGTGGGGCAACGAATTAGTACATTTGGTCCTTTTGGCATTGCTACTCGCACCCCCATTGAAAATTTATGGTTAGTGGGAGATTCTACTCATCCAGGAGAAGGCACTGCTGGAGTCAGTTACTCAGCTTTAACAGTAGTAAAACAAATAAAAAATTTTAATTCTCTATCTTGAAAATGTTAAAAACAGGACAAAATATTCCATTTATCTTGATGTTTATTAAGGAATAAAGATTATTTAACATTTTTGTACCTACAATAAAAGCGATCTTTTAACTTTTTATTTTATCAATTGATCACCTTTATTTTTGTGCTAAAATTTGAGAATGAAAAACCCTGTTTCCTTCTCTAACCAAAGATTGATGATGCAGGTGCCAAATCTGAGATTGACAAAGATCTCTTTTTTTGTTAGCATGAAAATGCTTGTTATCTGGAGAAGTGGCAGAGTGGTCGATCGCGCTCGACTTGAAATCGAGTGACTAGAAATAGTCCGTGGGTTCAAATCCCACCTTCTCCGTTCTTTACATTCCTTCTCCCATAATTC
>NZ_VRZC01000054.1 GCF_016743215.1 Geminocystis sp. GBBB08 | reverse complement strand
AAATAATGAAAAAAAGAGAATTTTATGTGGTAATTGAAAGAGATGAGGATGGTTTTTATGTGGGAGAAGTGCCACAATTAAAAGCCTGTTATTCGCAAGGAGAAACCATAGATGAATTAATGGAAAATATGAAGGAAGTTATCACTATGTGTTTAGAAGAATTAGAAGAAAATGATAATTTGGTGAATCTTAATGAATTTATCGGAGTACAAAAAATTAGAGTCTAATGCCCAAATTACCTAGTGTTACTGCCAATGAAATTATTAAAGCATTGAAAAAAATCGGTTTTGTTGAAATCAGACAAAAAGGAAGTCATCTTCGACTAAAACATCCAGATAACAGAATTGTTACGATACCCGTACATAGTGGTAAAATTCTAGGAAAAGGGTTGTTAAAAAAAATTCTACGAGATTCTGAATTATCGATCGAAGAATTAATAGAGTTGTTATAAGTTATTGATAAGGAGAATAATTAATTATGAAATATACGATTGTTATTCAATGGAGTGATGAAGATAACTGTTTTGTCGTATTTTTACCTGATTTTAAAAATGAAATGAGCAAGCTATAAATAATCAACAAACCGTAGAAACGGTTTACAAAGGCGTAAATGGAGAATATTATGCTGGAGAAGAAGCATGGAATTTTATTAAAAATCGTACAGGATTTGATTTAAAACAGATTTTAATAGATATTGCCGATAACAAAACACCAGAAAAAAATTAAATTATGGAAAAAATAATTAAGGAAAATTGTCTTGATGAGTTTAAAAAAATTGACTCAGAAATAATCGATTTAATTTATTTAGATCCGCCATTCTTTACTCAAAAAAAACATTCTTTAACAAGTCGTGATAATAATATTAATTATGAATTTAATGATGTATGGAACAGTCTTAATGATTATTTATTAATGATGGAAAAATGTTTAATAGAATGTAAAAAAGTTTAAAAAAAAACGGGAAATATTTTTTTACATTGTGATAAGAGTGCTTCTCATCATTTAAGAGTTTTATTAGATAAAATATTTGGCTATGATAATTTTAGAAGTGAAATTATTTGGTCTTATAAAAGATGGTCAAATTCAAAAAAAGGTTTACTCAATTCTCATCAAACTATTTATTTTTATTCTAAAACAGATGACTTTAAATTTAACACTATTTATAGTGATTATTCTCCCACAACAAATGTTGATCAAATATGGCAATTAAGAGAAAAAAATAGCTATGGAAAATCAGTATATAAAAAGGATAAAAACGGTAATATAATTTTAGCTCAAGAAAAAAAAGGTGTTCCTTTATCGGATGTTTGGGAAATACCTTTTTTAAATCCAAAAGCAAAAGAAAGAGTAGGTTATCCTACGCAAAAACCTGTTTTGCTTTTACAACAAATTATTAATATTTCTACCGATGAAGGTGATTTAGTTTTAGATGCTTTTTGTGGTAGTGGTACAACTTGTGTCGCCGCTAAATCTTTACATCGTAATTTTATTGGCATTGATATATCAGAAGATGCGATCGAACTTACTAAAAAAAGATTAAATGATATGATTATAACTAAGTCTGAACTTCTGGAAAAAGGAAAAACAAGTTATATAGAAAAATCGGAAGAAGAATTATTTTTATTAAAAAGTATTAATGCTATTCCTGTACAAAGAAATAATGGTATTGATGGTTTTTTAAAAAGACAATTTAATGATAAACCTATACCCGTTAGAATACAAAAAAAAGATGAAACTTTAGAAGATGCGATCGAAGCTATTAATAATTCGGAACAAGCAAAAAAAAGTGATTTAAAAATAGTTATTCAAACTAATAATTATCGTCAGTTATTCCCTTTAGAAGATAAAAAAACTCTCATTATTAAATCATCTGAATTATTGATTAATGAAGAATTAAATAAAATAAATATGATACCTTATAATAAATAAAATTAGAATTATATCAGTTATTCATTCTTAGTTTCGATCACATCAATAACTTGCCTAACAATTTTAGGATGTAGAGTTTTACCACCATGAAAAGGAATAACTACTTTTATGGTAGCTTTTTGATAAATTCGATGACTTCCTTGACTTCTTATCAAAACAAATCCCGCAGTCAATAACAATTTTTGTGCTTCTTTAGCGTTAAGACGAGGTAATTTAGGCAACTTTTACCTCCACATTCATTAAAGAAATTTCTTTCACTAATAATGCCTTTTTTTCTTCTTCAGTAAGAGTTGATAAATATAATTCAATTGCTTCTTGAATATTCGTTTTGATTTCCTCTAAAGAATCTCCTTGAGTTTGACAACCTTCTAATTGAGGGCAATAAGCATAATAGCCATATTCATCTTTTTCAATTATGGCACTTATTTGATAATTATTATTCATATAAATTGTTGATTTTTAACAAAAGTATTGGTCTATCTTTTTTTATTGCTGATTTTTGTTACTATCATAAAAGCTAAAAGTTCGTAAATCAAGAAAATATAATGATTAATGCCTAAAAAAAAATTAGGGAATTGAAAAGTTTATTGAAGAAAGCAGGGTTTTCGGTTAAACCAGCAAAAGGAAATCATAGTAAATGGCAACATCCACAAGTATCACAAATTATCGTTATCTCTGGGAATGATGGTAGCGATGCTAAACCATACTTAGAAAAACAAGTTAATTCAGCTTTAGAAATATTAAATAAAATCAATCAAGAGGACAATTAATTATGAAATATACAATTGTTATTCAATGGAGTGATGAAGATAATTGTTTTGTGGTTTTTTTACCTGAATTTAGTAATAATGTCATGCAACCTGTCACTCACGGCGAAACCTATGAAGAAGCCTTAAAAAATGGGCAAGAAGTTTTAGAGTTAATTATTGAAGAATATCAAGAAGATGGTAAAAATTTACCTCAACCTAAAACCTTTGTTTTTGCCTGATAAGAGATTTTTTTACTTTAACATTACAAGTATTTTATGGCAATTTATAATTTTAATATTAATGACAATTCAATAACACCATTGGAAAAAACAAACTTTAGTAGTGAAAAGATTTTAGAGCGTCAAAATTTACAAAAAGCAATCAAAGACAAAATTGATATTATTGCACCTAATTGTCTTGTAATATCAGAAGAGTTTTCGCAATGGGATGATTCTAAACGAAGAATTGAAAAATTAGGATATGAAATTAAACGTAATTAATGATCGTGCCGCTCCACTTCGTGATGAATAATTAATCGAGTTGTTATAAATTATTGTTGATTTTTGTGACTTATAATCCGTTGACATATAGTCATCAAAATTAAGATGATCAAAGTTCCAAGTGTTAACAATATTGATTTATGTCAGGTACATTGCGAACTTATGTTGCTTTAAGCATCAAAAAAATAAGAAAAAAAAGAAATCTCAGTCAAGAAGCCTTAGCATATAAAGCGAATCTTGATCGAACTTATATCTCTGGAGTTGAGCGTGGAGTGAGAAATATTACCCTTGATTCTTTAGAACAAATTGTCATAGCACTAGATATGGATATTCCTACTTTTTTGAGTGAAGTTTATCATGAACTATATAATAAACCCTAATTGCGATACCAGTTTTATCTCAGGAAATGGGAATAAAATTACGATGCCAACGGCACGCTGTGTGATGGACAAAACAAATTTTGAGTTAGCATTAAAAGAATCTCATTTAGTGATCGAAAAAATAGTAAAAGATATACCAGTAGATATATTTGCTATTTTGGGTATGAGAAATTTGTCCTCATTTATTGGTGAATTATTCGCTATCAATTTCGCTCAAAAGTCAGGGGGTTTATTCATGAAAAATCCTCATCAAGACGGTTATCCCGATCTTCTTCTAATGGATACTAGAATTAAAATGTTAAAAGGTTACGATTGGAAAGCCCATCATCGTGAAACAAACAACCTGATTGGTTTACTGTGAGATTTTGACAATAAGATTCCTCAAATAGTTGCTATCTTTTTCTGTAATAATTTAACAGAAAATGACTGGGGTAAAATCGTTACACCCAAAGAAGGAGGTGGAAGAACAACAAGTGTTTCAATTATGCCCCGTGATGGAGTTCGCAAAATGTATAATAATTGGATTTTAGTTAGAGATGATCAAAGTTATATTAATTTTTTGAATAAGTACAATAAAGGTAGTTTAATTTCAAAATAGACATAATTGTTGAGATTTCTGTTGACTTTTAGTCACATTTTCATAATTATCAGTGAGGATTGACATTATAAAAGAAAAAATTTGTTCTAATCCTAAAGGTGGTACACTTTCACCGATTAATTCTCTAATCAATTTATCACTAACCTTTTTACCATCTGCTCGTTTCCACTGAAAAGGATATTTATCTATAGTGTGTAATATCATTGCTTCATAAAGAGATAATACCCGATGTTGGCTTGGATGAATTTTATTATCACTACAAGCATAAGAAAGATTCCGAGTTAAAGTGCTAGATGGTGCATCCCAACTCATTCTTTTATAGGCACTGGTATAACCTTTCATCAAACGATATTCTTTCCCCTCTCTTACCCAAGGGCGAGGGAGAAGGTGTCCGCATTTTTGACAATATATAGGTGTTTCTGTACTAGCTCGATTAATACCGTGATGATTTTTTTTCGCTTGATGAGTTTGATTCCCCGTAAATCGACAATCAGGATTAATACATTGATTATCAAAAGCACTTTTTTCAGGAGGAGTATTGCTTACCCACAAATATTTATCTTCGTCTAATAAGGGAACATAATGATAGGGAATAGATTGACACTTAGCATTTTTGGATTTATCAGCACACAGAGGGGGCAAATGGGAAATAGCATCTCTAACGGTTATCCAAAGAGGAAGATTTAATCCATCTTTACTATAAGTTGGCGGAGGAAAAAGCTCTCCAGAAGATTGAAGATAAGATTTTAATTTTTCGTTTTTTGTAAATATTGAAATCAATCTTTGACGACATTGAGGTACACCATAATCGGCAAATTCAATAGTACGAATACACTTTACAAAATTTTTTCCTAAAGACTCTTGAATAAAATCTAAAATATTAATTAATTCTCCATGTTTATAAGGATGAGGTATATAGGTTTTTTCCATTTCAGGTACATTTTCCATAATTAGCGTATCTGCTCCACTAGCGACAAAAATTTCTACTGTAGGAATTATTAATAAATTTCTCTCATCTATTTCACTTTTTTTGCCTTCTCTAATACCATTTAAAAGTTTTCCTCTACCATTTTTTGACATTCCTTGACATGGTGGAGTTGCAAATACGAAATCTAATTTTTCACCTGATAATTTTCTGATTATTTCTTTTAAGATCGTCTCTTTTTTCTGCCAAATATCACCAATAATAATTGATGTTTGCGAATAATTAAATTTAAACACTTGGGCGCGATCGTTAATTTTTTCATTTGCTACTATTACTTCAAAACCTGCATTCTGAAGGGCTAAATCTCCTATTCCTCCACTACAAAATAAACTTATCGCTTTCATTTTCTACTGACATCACTTTTATTTGTTGACTATAATCTACAATAATTTTTTCAAAAATGCAAATGTACCTATGAATTATAAGCGTTATCTTCAGGCACTAATGAGGCACTAGGGAGGATTTTGTGTTGTTTTTGGGCGAAAAAGTTTAAAAATTTCTCTCTGATTTCGTTTCCTGTTAATGAAGGAGGGATATTAGTCATAAAATATTATCAATAATGGTGTATCTCACAATATTGCTGATTTTTGTTGCTACTATTGATGTTTTAGATGGTAATGACGCTATAGAAATTAAATGGAGAGATGCCACTACAGACGGGGATCATATCACAAAAGAGCATACGAGAATAAAAGCGATCGAAAATCATGGATATAAACCCATTAGAGTAATGTTTTATTATCCTCAAAGAGAACAAGCTATAAATATTCAACAAACCTTAGAAAATGATAAGCCTATCCCAGTTAGAATCAAAAAAAAAGATGAAACTTTAGAAGATGCGATCGAAGCTATTAATAATTCGGAACAAGCAAAAAAAAGTGATTTAAAAATAGTTATTCAAACTAACAATTATCGTCAGTTATTCTCTTTAGAAGATAATAAAATTATCATTATTAAATCTTCTGAATTATTGATTAATGAAGAATTAAATAAAATAACTATGATAGCTTATAATCAATCAACTTAGAATTATATTTGTTAGATGATCGAGAAAACAAGAGGTGAATTTTTATGAAAGCTGAAGAATTAGATTTATTATTTGATGGATGTTTCAACTATCATAGTCAACAAAAAAATGTCTAAAAATATCGGGCTGGAGCGATCGCCCTTATAATTTAATCTCATCTTACCTAGAAGCTACTCAAATAAAGTGCGGAATGTGGGTTTTAAATCTATTTTGGGAGTTACGCTGATGAAAACCTAACCAATTGGCGAAGGGTTTTAAAAAATAATTTTCTACTAGTTGATAAATAATCAAAAGTTAATTTTGATGTCAAGGGTGGATAACTATAAATAAAAATAGTGTCAAGTAATTGCAACAAAAATTTACATAAGTTAAGATAAAAGGGTAGTCACAAATAAAGGCTTAAAAATCATGGCAATCTTAATATCATTATTTATTTTCGGTTGGTTAACTGCTTCTGTTATTGGTACTCAAGCATACTTTTTAGGTGAACAAACAAAGCCTATTCATGAGCGTAACTGGAATTCTGCCTCATTTGATCAATTGGCAAAATCTTTTACGGGTAAAGAAACAGATTATTTAGAAAGAGTACCAGCCTATACTGTTGATGCTTATAATGCACTTATTGGCACTCAGTCTCGTTAAATCTTTATTATAACGGGTGATTCTGGATTTACCTGCATCTAACTAGCTCTTTAAGAGAACAAGGGGTTTCAACCCCTTTCTTTATTGAAAATTTATTTTGCATTTAATTAAGCTCTAATCAGTTAATTACTGAAATTTTGAACTAATTTTTCGATTTCTGATAATCAACGAATAAGTTATAATAATAGATAAGGAGGCTCTAGTACATCAAAATAAAATACTAGATCATGACCTATGGTTCATCTCACAGACAAAATCACAGATAACGCTACACAATCTACCTCACAAATAGCGTGGCAAGGCTTTAAACACGGTAAATGGACAACGGAAGTTAATGTCAGAGACTTTATTCAAAAAAACTATACCCCCTACACTGGTGATGAGTCTTTTTTAAGTGATGCTACTTCTACTACTAATAATTTATGGACAGAAGTTAAATTATTAATGAAAGAAGAAAGAGAAAAAGGCGTTTTAGATGCTGAAACTAAAATTCCTTCTACTATTACCGCATATCCTGCTGGTTATATCAATAAACACTTAGAAAAAATTGTCGGTTTACAAACTGATAAACCCCTGAAACGCTCAATTATGCCATTCGGTGGAATTCGTGTAGTTGCAACCTCTTTAAAATCTTACGGTTATGAACTTGATCCCGAAACTCAAGAAATTTTCACTAAATACCGCAAAACTCATAATGATGGTGTCTTTTCAGCTTACACTACTGATATGAAAAAAGCTCGTAAATCTGGTATTATTACTGGTTTACCTGATGCTTATGGAAGAGGACGCATTATTGGCGATTATCGTCGAGTAGCTTTATACGGTGTAGATTTTCTGATTCAAGATAAACAAACACAGTTAATCTCCCTTGAAAATGATGTCATGGATGAAGATACTATTCGCTTGAGAGAAGAAATCACCGAACAAATTAAAGCCTTAAACGAGTTAAAAGAAATGGCTTTGAGTTATGCCTTTGACATCAGCAATCCTGCCACTTCAGCCACTGAAGCAGTGCAATGGACATATTTTGCCTATCTTGGGGCAGTGAAAGAACAAAATGGGGCTGCTATGTCACTTGGTCGTGTTTCAACATTCCTTGATGTTTATATTCAAAGAGACCTCGACCATAACATTATCACAGAAACCGAAGCTCAAGAATTAATTGATCAATTTGTGATTAAGTTACGCATGGTTCGTTTTTTACGCGCCCCTGAATATAACCAACTTTTTGCAGCCGATCCTGTTTGGGTTACAGAAGTAATTGGCGGAATGGGTGCAGATAATCGTTCTTTGGTGACAAAAAATAGTTTCCGCTTTTTACACACATTATATAACTTGGGACCCGCACCTGAACCAAATTTAACAGTTTTGTGGTCTGAAAGATTACCAATTGCTTTTAAACGTTATTGTGCTAAAGTATCCATTGATACAAGCTCCATTCAATATGAAAATGATGATTTGATGCGCCCTGACTACGGTGATGATTATGCCATCGCTTGTTGTGTATCTGTCATGAAAATTGGTAAACAAATGCAGTTTTTTGGTGCGAGGGTAAACTTAGCCAAAGCCTTACTTTATAGCATTAATGGCGGGAAAGATGAAAATACCAGTGTCCAAGTTGCTCCTGCTTATGCTCCCATTACTGGTGATTATTTAGAGTATGAAGAAATAACGGCAAAATTTGACTTACTCATGGCATGGTTAGCGAAATTATACGTTAACACCCTCAATGTTATTCACTATATGCACGATAAGTATTCTTATGAACGGATAGAAATGGCGTTACATGATCGAGATGTTTCCCGTACCATGGCTTGTGGTATTGCTGGTTTATCTGTCGTAGCCGATGCTTTATCTGCAATTAAATATAGTCGAGTGAAAGTTATTCGTAATGAAGTAGGTTTAGCGGTGGATTATCAAGTAGAAGGAGATTACCCTAAATTCGGTAATAATGATGATCGAGTTGATAGTATTGCTGTAGAATTAGTGACTAAATTCATGAACGAAATTCGTCAACATCAAACCTATCGTCACGCAACCCCAACTCAATCTATTTTAACCATTACTTCTAACGTGGTTTATGGTAAAAAAACTGGTAGTACTCCTGACGGACGGAAAGCTGGTGAACCTTTCGCTCCGGGTGCAAATCCTATGCACGGCAGAGATACAAAAGGGGCGATCGCCTCTATGGAGTCCGTAGCAAAATTACCCTACGAACACGCTCAAGATGGCATCTCCTATACTTTTTCCATTGTGCCTAATGCTTTAGGTAAAACCCCAGAAGCCAGAATTAATAATTTAGCGGGAATGTTAGATGGTTATTTTCACAATACAGGGCATCATATAAATGTTAACGTATTTAATCGAGAAACCTTATTAGATGCCATGGATCATCCTGAACAATATCCACAATTAACTATTCGTGTTTCAGGTTATGCGGTGAATTTTATTAAACTAACCCGTGAACAACAGTTAGACGTAATTAACCGTACTTTTCACGAACAACTATAATTAGGATTTATTGAAACCGTTTTTTAATAAGGAGAAGTAATAAGCAATAAGTAATGAGATAGTCATGAATTGAGATCTTGCCACATCAGTGTTTAACATTTTAATTTAAGTAAAAAATAATCAATTTAAACTGTTTAAAATAAACGAACCTCAAAAAAAAAAGTTTTATACAAGTAATAAAAATCTTGCTAATCAATTTGGACGTAGTTTACCCATGGAGAAAATGCTGTAAATGCTATGAGTAGAACTCCAGAATATAATAAAATAAAAAATATTGTACAATAAACTAAAATTGAAAATAGAGCAAATAATGACAGGTTTAGCCTTATTAAGTGTATCCGATAAAACAGGAATTATAGAATTAGCCAAGACTTTAGTAGAAAAATTTAACTTTCAAATCGTCAGTAGCGGTGGCACGGCAAAAACCTTACAATCTGCTGGTATTCCTGTTACTAAAGTTAATGATTATACTGGATCTCCTGAAATTTTAGGGGGTAGAGTGAAAACCTTACATCCTCGTATTCATGGCGGTATTTTGGCAAGATTAGAATTAGAATCTCATCAAGAAGACTTACAAGCTAATGAAATTCGCCCTTTTGATTTAGTTGTGGTTAATTTATATCCCTTTGAAAAAACCATTGCCCAAGATAATTGTACGGTGGAAGATGCCATTGAGCAAATAGACATCGGCGGTCCAGCTATGGTAAGAGGAAGTGCTAAAAACTATGCTCATGTAACTATTTTAACCAATCCTGCCCGTTATGATGACTATTTGAGAGAATTAACTGTAAATCAAGGTAAAACTACCATAGAATTTCGTCAAGCAAGAGCTGCTGAAGCCTTCGCCATGACAGCAAGTTACGATCAAGCTATTTGTCGTTATTTTGCTCAAGTTAATCCTGAATCTGCTGATTATTATGGTGTTGGCGGTAAAAAAATTGCAACTTTACGTTACGGGGAAAATCCTCATCAAAAAGCTAGTTGGTATCAAAGTGGTAGTGAAGCCAAAGGTTGGGCATCGGCAAATCAATTACAAGGTAAAGAATTAAGCTATAACAACTTAATTGATTTGGAAGCAGCTCGAAGAATTATTAGTGAATTTCCTAGTAATGAACCAGCAGTCGTAATTGTTAAACATACTAATCCTTGCGGTGTAGCCGTAGGTGAAACTCTTATTGAAGCATATCAAAAGGCTTATAATGCTGACTCTGTATCGGCTTTTGGGGGAATTGTATCCTTAAATCAACCCCTCGATGCACCTACTGCTCAAGCCATGAGTAAAATATTTTTAGAATGTATTGTTGCCCCTGATATTACCGAAGAAGCTAAAGCCATTTTAGCTAAAAAATCTAATCTTCGAGTCTTACTTTTATCGGATTTAAACTCTGGTAGTAAAGATAATATTAAGGCGATCGCCGGAGGTTTTTTAATTCAAGAAAATGATACAGCTATAGAATTACCCCACCCATGGCAAATTGTCACGGAAAAACAACCCACTCAAACCGAATTACAAGAATTATTATTCGCATGGAAAATTGTTAAGCACGTTAAATCTAATGCCATCGCTATAACAAAAAATCGTACTACGTTAGGGATAGGAGCTGGGCAAATGAACCGTGTAGGCTCGGTTAAAATAGCTCTAGAACAAGCAGGGAATGAAGCTCAGGGAGCATTTTTGTCTAGTGATGCTTTTTTTCCCTTTGATGACTCAGTTAGAACGGCAGGAACAGCAGGTATTACAGCAATTATTCAGCCCGGTGGTTCAATCCGTGATGAAGATTCTATCAAAGCAGCGAATGAATTAGGCTTAATCATGGTATTTACAGGCGTACGTCACTTCTTACATTAAATTCTTCTTTAAAATGAACACTGATAAAATTATCGTACCCCTTGATGTCCCTGATTTAGAATCGGCGATCGCCTTAGTGAAACTATTACCAGAAGTCAGCTTTTGGAAAGTAGGCTTGGAGTTATTTGTGGCTACAGGAGCAGATATACTAAAATTTTTAAAAGACGAAAATAAACATATTTTTCTCGATCTCAAATTTCACGACATCCCCAATACCGTCAAAAGTGCCACCCAATCAGCTTTAAAACATCAAGTTGACTTATTAACTATCCATGCTACCGCAGGTAGAGAAGCCTTAATTGCCGCCTCAGAAGTAGTAAAAAATAGTGAAGATCACCGTCTCAAATTGTTAGCCATTAGCGTTTTAACGAGCATTAACAGCCGACAATTAGCTTTTGATCTTAAAATTCCCCTAGAGTTGTCCGAATATGCCTTAAATAACGCCCTTATGGCTCAAGAATGTGGTATTGATGGTGCTGTCTGTTCACCCCATGAAGTACAAAAAATAAAGGAAGTGTGCGGTAAAGATTTTTTGTTAGTCTGTCCTGGAGTCCGTCCTCTATGGGCTTTAGCAGGTGATCAACAACGAATTATGACACCGAAACAAGCATTACAACAAGGTGCTGACTATCTTGTTATCGGGCGCCCTATTACTCAAGCCGAAAATCCGTCTCAAGCATGGACTAAAATCTTAGCAGAAATTATAGAGGAAAAGTAAAGGCTTAATATATTAGGGCTTGTCATCATTTAGCTGTGAAAACCTTAGAGGATAAATATTTTCGCTTATTTTAAATTGTCAAAGATAAAAGACTAACTTTTAGCTAATAGCCAACATTATCTAAAGATAACTAAATTCCTCATTCCTCGTTTTGAATTTGATAAAATGCCAGAAAATCATGAAAATAACTTATTATTTGACTAGATATTTGTTATTAAATTTTATTATATGTATTTTTTTAATGTTATGGCATAATTATCCCAAGAGTGCCTTAGCTGAAACAGTAATTAGTAATAATAAATGTGGTAATAATTTAGAAGATTTAGCAAATTTATTAGTTAAAGATCTTCCTGATTATGCTAACCGAGTTATTCAAAGAAATCGCATTCATTCTCATCCTTTACAGTTTTTTCCTATCTATGTAATTACTGCTGGAAAAACTGAATTAGAATCTTTGCCCTTAAGTCAAACTCAATATAAAAATGTGATGAAATCTCTATCAACTGATGATGTCAAACAAGTTTTTTTTACCACTTTAGAAAGACAATATTCTATTAATAATCGTATTATTGAAACTCAAAATTTTCATTGGTTAATTTTAACAAAAACTCCAAAAAATTGGAAAATAGTTATGGTATTAACAAAATTAGGTTATCCTGATGATTCTTCTGAGCAAAATTTTATTTCTTCTCCCCCTCTTGATACAACAGAAGGAATAATCGGACAAGCTGTTAAACTGTGGTTAAGAGACTGTTATTAAACAAATATAACTTTGTAACCAATGCCTTGGGAAACTTTAGTAAACTTGTTACTAAGCAAATTAACTCATATTTTAATCGGGGAGAAATATGTAATTTATCATGGCTTTGTCGATGGTAGCGCGTAACTTTTGCCCTACGATGACGATACTCCTTTCTACTGTACCATAATGGACAAAAAAGTTCGATTCTTTCTGCACATCTTCGATCAATACTAACACATCTTCTCTCGCTAAATAGCCTCGCCGATTTATCCGCCCGATTCCGCATAAAATGGAGTTTTATTCAAGATTAACGGTTAAATCAATGGTTTCATTTGATATTCGTCTAGTTGCTTTAATTTGGGATCACAATATTGATTATTTGGCTACTTATAACATTAATCATTTTCTGCGAATAAAACTGGTTATTCGGTATCAGTTGTCGAACCAAGTGCTAATTTTGATGCAGGTAGAACTTATACAAATGCCTGTCAGTAGTACAAGTGTTCAGAATACTGGTTTGAGCTTTAATTAGCCTTTTATGTAGTTAATGAAGAACTGGTGATCGCACTTTTTGTGAGGTGGAAGGAGGTGAGATCGCTTGTTTGAGGATGTTTTAGTTTAGTATAATTGTTAGGGTGAGTCTTAATTTTAGGAATCATCTTGAGCAATTTTGTTTATAATTGTAACGTAAAATTAACTCATTACTACCATGACAATTACTTTAGAATTATCTCAAGAATTAGAGCAAGAATTATCTGTTGAGGCAGAAAAGATAAATTTATCTTTATCTGAATATATTTTACATCTTATTACTGTTAGAGAAGTGTTAAATAATCCACCCAAAACAGGAGCACAATTAGTTAATTATTGGCAAAAAGAAGGGTTAATTAATTCTCGTCCTGACATTAACGATAGTCAAGAATATGCTCGTCAAATTCGCTATTCTGCTGAACATCGTCAACATTTATAAATGAATTTTATGTATGTATGTCTTAGATACGGATATTTTAATTGATGTTTTGAGAGGTCATCAACCTGCAATTACTTGGTTTACTACTTTAACAGAAGTTCCTAGTATTCCGGGTTTTGTGGTTATGGAGTTAATTCAAAATGCCAAAAATAAACAAGAAGTGAATCAAGTTTTTAAATTGATTGCTCCTTTACCTATTATTTGGTTAACTGAGGTTGATTGTAATAATGCTTTAGCTTGTTTTAGTAAATTTAGTTTATCAAATGGGGTGGGTTTATTAGATGCTTTAATTGCTCATTGTGCTATTGGTAAAAATGGGATTCTTTGCACTTTTAATGTTAAGCATTATCGAGTTATTCCTAATCTTAAAATTACACAACCTTATGTTCGTTTTAAGGGAAGTTGAGGGGCGATCGCTCTTTAAGGAAATTGGGCTGAGATCGCACTTTTTGTGAGGTGGAGGAGGGCGAGATCAATTTGTAATTTTTTTTATAATAATATTATCAGTAAAATTTAAGCATATTTTAAAAATCATGAAAGGCTACATACAAGGACAAACAGTTATTCTTTTTATTTTAATGACAACTTTGAAATTCTTTATCCTACGAAATTTACGGTAAAGAAAGTATTAGAGTTCGCAGTTAAAAATAACATAATTTCAGCCCAAATTTTTGATATTCGTCTGGTTGCTTTAATTTTAAATCAGAATATTGATTATTTAGCTACTTATAACATTAATCATTTTCAGGGAATATCAGACATTAATCCCTTAAAACCTTCAGAAATTCTGAATATTACCAATAATTCAACTACATGAGAAAATATAACGTGATCACTCTTTTGAAGGGAATTAGAGGTGCGACCGCTTTTATTTATTTACTGATTAATCTATCATACTCACCATGAGTACCAATCCAAAACCATAAAATTCCATTTTTAACCTCAATTCCTAATGCACGATAAGCTTTACCTATTCTTACCGATCAATATTTATTAACTTTCTTAAAATGTAAAGAAGGATGACTAGGATTAGTTTTTAATAATTCATAAGAAACATCAGCTATCTGTTGTATATCTTTAGGTAGCTGATCATAAAATAACCAGAATTTGCGATTAGTATAGTGCATTAAATTTCTTGATAATCTCCAGCTTCAAATTCAGCGAGTGCTTCTTGAGCTAAAGCATCAAGTTTACCATCTATAATATCTTGTTCTAATTGTTGATCCCATTGTTGATAATCTAAATCTAATAACCAATTTCGTAACTTACTAAAATCTTGTTCAGAAAGATTTAAAATTGCTTTTTCAATTTGTTCAATAGTCATAATTATCAAATAATTGTAAAAATTCATTTACATCATAACATTTCTAAAGATAAAAAATATAGTCTGTGCGATCGCTCTTTTGTGGGAGGTAGAGTGAGATCGCTCTGTGTGATAAAATTTTAAAATTTAATAGTTTATAATTTAACTAAAAAGTTAGTGATTCTGAATATCCTCAATGTTGTAAATTAATAAAAACTATGTTTTAGATAGTGACAAAAAACCGATAGCTGTGCAAATTCCTATTACCGAATTTGAAAAAATAGAAGAAATTTTAGAAAATTATGGGCTAGTCAAACTGATAGAAGAAGTAGAAGATGAAGAAACCTTATCAATCAAAAGATTCTGATTCTTGGGGTGAAAGTGAATTAAAATAATCCCCTTTGGAGAGTTTAAGGTGCGATAAATGCGATCGAAGACGATATTGTGAGCGTTTCATGATCCTGAAACTCGTAAATATACGGATTTTGCCGTTGCTTAAATTACTCTAAATAATTACTTAATTCTTCCATCTTAATATCTAAAATTTGACCTATTTCTGCATCAGTTAAACCTTTATTTTTTAGTTTTTTTGCTGTTTCTATTTCCACTTGATATTTAACTTGTTGATATTCCTTTGTTTCTCGCTCAATTTCCTGTAGGTTGTCAAAATGTTTCTGCGTACAAAAATATTTTATTTTAGTCTTTTTACCAAATTTAACGACGCTGTTACTTATATTATGTTGCTTTTCTAAAAATTGCTTTAAATTACGTTTATGAAGGGGTTTATCAAAAATCCTTGATAGTAATTGTAACAATTCATAACCAACATCTCTTACATGACCTTCGGAAAAACCATTTTTCTCGCCAATCTCTGAATATTTTTGTCCCTTCAATGTTCCTTCTAAAATCGATCGTTGTAAGTCTGTTAGAGTGTTGCCTGTTTTGTCTTCCATCACTTCATCGATAAATTCTAACATTTCAGAGATACTCATGGCTTTTGTGAGAAATTGGTCATTATTGATATTATTTTCTGTTCTTAGATTTCAATTTTATCAAGAAAGTTCCCAAAACTTCCGATCTTTTCCGCTTTTATTTTCATAAAAGTTCATTTATACTCGGAAATATTGCTACTTTAATAAGTCTATTATGAAATTATCAAAATTTGTAACAACATTAGCTTTTACTTTATTTCAGATTATTAGTTTTCCCCTTGATAATCAAAAAGAGGTTCTAGCACAGTCTTCTGAACGTCGGGTTAATCCGTCTAATCCTTGCCCTCATGGAGGCCGAGTTGCTGGGGTAAACTGCAAAATTTATGCTTTTGAAAATCCTGTAATCGTAGTACCTGAAGTAAAATACTGGGTAAGTGTTGACTATGCAGGAGTATATTACAAACCAGTAGAGAAAATATGTCCTTATGGTGGTGGGAGAGTAGGTGCAAACTGTAAGTTAGTTTCTTTAGATGGTTTACTAACAAAGGGTATTGAGTATTGGGTTGACACTAATATTAACTATCCCGGTGTTTACTATCGACAATCCAAGTAATGATAACTGATAATTCATAAGAAGTATCTGCTATCTTCTGTATATTTTCAGGTAGCTGATAATAATATGACCAAAATTTGCGATTAGTATAGTGCATTAAATTTCTTGATAGTCTCCAGCTTCAAATTCAGCTAGTGCTTCTTCAGCTAAAGCATCTAATTTTCCCTCATTAATATCTTGTTCTAATTGTTGATCCCACTGTGCGATCGGGTTTTTGAGGGTGTTAGGGATGCGATCGTAGTAGTGGCTTTAGCCATAATCAGCCCTAAAGGGCTTACTACTAATGGGCGATCGCATTTTGAAGAGAGTGATCTGTGTGCAGTTACGCTGTCCATGAAAGCATCGCTTTATTTTATTGATAAATATCACCACGAGATTTAATTTTCGTAACAACATAAGTTTGATTTTCTCTATCTTCTCGATATAAAATGGGAAAATCTCCCACTCTTAAACGCCATTCTAAACGTCCCTTTAATGGTTTAATCTCAACTAAACTCTTATCTTGAATCAACAATTTTAAACTTTGAATAATTCGTTTTTGCTCAGTGAGAGATAATTTTTGCAAATATTTTTCTGCTTTCTTAAGAATAATTAAATTCCAGTTATTCAACTTCTCCTCCAAATAATTCTAATTCAAGACTCTGGAGAGATTTACCTTGATCAGTACCGTTAAGATAATTTTGCCATTCAGACTCAGACTCGTCTAAATCTTCACTTGTAAAATCATCATCTAAATTATCAAAACGTTTTTTTAACTCTTGAAATAGTCGATTTTGGTCAGTAATACTAAGAGTTTGAATTTGATTTAATATTTCATTATAAACAGTCATATTTTTACTATTTTATCTATCTTTTTTTAAATATAAAGAAGGATGATTTAAGTCATTTTTTAAAAGTTCAAAATTCTTTTTTGCTAATAATTGAATTGATTCTGGTAACTGATCAAAACAGTCCCAAAATCTAGCATTAGTTCGATGCACTTATAACTCCTGTAACTGATTTTTACTCTTTTCTAATAAGGCTTCCTCAATCAAAAAATCAAGTTTTCCATCATTAGAATCTTGCTCAATTTGCTTTTCCCATTGTTGAGCATCTAATTCATTAATCCAATTTTTTAAATAGGTAAAGTCATCGGAGGTAAGAGTTTCTATTTCTGCCTGAATTAATTGCAGTTTGCTCATATTATCTATTTTTAAACATAATAGTTTTTGATATTTGAGTTTCATAGTAACATTTTTCATCTAATTCAGCTTCATCTTAGACATAAAAATTTATTGTTATAAATAAAAGTGAATTTAATTAATTTTCATCATAACAATTAGAGATATTAATAGCCCTAATTAAATTATTCAAATTATCCTCATTATTTAATTCTTGATCGTCAATAATAGCAATAGAAACATCTATAAATTTTTTAATATCTTAACTAAATTATTAAAATTTTAATTTTTCGTAATTAATTCAGCAATTAAGGGTTTATCTTGTGCTAGTTGACGTACATTCAACACTGAAAAACCGATAATATTACCTTCTAAATCGACTCTCTCCATGAGATTATCATTGTCAGTTTCTCTCATGTAACCAATGGCTTGAGAAAATTGCACTTCCAAAAAATCAGCTTCGCTGTCGTAATAAATTTTCATTGTGTTGGACATATTTGTTTTCCTTTTTTGAGTCTGTCTGTAAGATAAGCTGTAATAATAAAAGCGTCATTATCTAATATTTTAACAACTACACAAAGCCATTTTTCTCCAACTATAGTTTGAGTTTGATAACAATAGTATAAGTAAACAGTTTCATCTGTATTTGATTGCCTAACAATTTGAGGTTTACTAAGAGTTTCAGGTATTAATTGGCTTAATTCTTTCATTTCAGGATGAGATAGAATATGTAGCCATCTTTCTTCTGTAAGCCTGATTTTTCTACCTTCATAATCTGGAAATATTTGGTTGCCTATAATCATGGCTAAAATTATCTTTTTAAGAAGAAGTTAAATAGGTGGGCAACGCCCACCCTACTATTAACTATTTATCACAAATTAAATGAGTTAAAAATATTATTCATGAAAATAGATTAAGATAAAGTCTCAATTAATTTGTTTTTAGCAGTAGTTAAAGCCTCCTCAACTTTACTTGCATCTTTACCTCCAGCTTGGGCTAGATTCGGTTTACCACCACCACCACCACCGCAAATTTTGGCAATTTCTCCAATAAATTTACCGGCTTGAAGTTGTTTTTCTTGATAAACTTTCTCCCCAAAAGCGGCTACTAAACTCACTTTATTGGCTTCTGGAATCGATGCTAAAATCACCGCAGAGTTACCTAATTTTTGTTGTAATTTTTCTCCGGCTGATTGCAAAGATTTAGCGTCTAAATCGCCCATATTTGCCACTAAAATTTTAAATTCTCCAATACTTTCAGCTTGGTTAATCAAACTTTCAGACTTTAATAAAGCTAACTCTTGTTTCACATTTTCTAACTCTTTTTGAGTGGCTTTTAACTCACTTTGTAGGTTAGAAAATCGATCGACAATTTCCTCTGGTTTTGCCTTTAATTTATCTGATAATTGCTTTACGACATCATCTCTTACTTTGAGATATTCTAAAACAGACGCACCTGCTACCGCTTCAATACGTCTGATACCAGAAGCAACCCCCGTCTCGGAAATTATTTTAAATAAGCCAATTTCCGCTGTATTATTAACATGAGTGCCTCCGCATAACTCCATGGAAACCCTAGGAATATCGATAACACGCACTTCTGAGCCGTATTTCTCTCCAAACATGGCGATCGCACCTTTAGCTTTAGCCTCATCGATACCCATAATACTAATATCTGTGGGATGGGCTTCTGCAATCCAAGTGTTAATTAAATCCTCAACCTGTTGTAATTGTTGTTTAGTGAGGGGTTGAGGGCAATTAAAGTCAAAACGTAACTTATCAAAGGATACCAAAGAACCGGCTTGAGAGATGTTTTCATCGACAACTTTTTTCAAAGCTGACTGTAATAAGTGAGTTGCGGTATGATTCGCTCTGACACGGTTACGACAGGCTTTATCGATGGTAGCGCGTAACTTTTGCCCTACGGTGACGATACCTCTTTCTACTGTACCATAGTGAACGAAAAAGCCCGATTCTTTCTGCACATCTTCGATGGATACTAGCACATCT
Organism: Geminocystis sp. GBBB08; assembly: GCF_016743215.1. Lineage (GTDB taxonomy): Bacteria > Cyanobacteriota > Cyanobacteriia > Cyanobacteriales > Cyanobacteriaceae > Geminocystis. Next base: position 2,931 of record NZ_VRZC01000054.1, on the reverse strand, counting down.
TCTCCGGCTAAATAGCCTCGATCGCCAATTTGTCCGCCAGATTCTGCATAAAATGGGGTTTTATTGAAGATTAGCTGAACTTTACGCCCTGTTTCAGCTTTTTCCACCGATTTGCCCTCAATTAATAAGGCTTCAATGTGACTGATTAACTGATATTCGCTATAGCCTAAAAATTCGGTGGGATGGATATGCTCGGCTAATTTATCTATGCTACCCTGTACAGTTAAATCAATGGTTTCATGGGCAGATTGAGAGCGAGTGCGTTGAGCCTCCATTTCCGCTTCAAAACCAGAGACATCAACGGTTAAACCTTCTTCTTCTGCGATTTCCTGAGTCAATTCGAGGGGGAAACCATAGGTATCATAAAGGGTAAAAGCGTCCTCCCCAGAAATTGTAGCACAGCCAAGATGGCTGTCTTGTTGCTGACTTCTGAGTTTAATAATCACCTCATTTAAGAGTTTTTCGCCCCTTTCAAGGGTTGCTAAAAATGCCGATTCTTCCCGTTGCAACTCGGTTTTAATTACTTTCTCTCTTTCTCTAGTATTGCTGTAAACCCCTTCTAAGAGTTGTATCGCCGTTTCTGCTACCTCACTGATAAAATTGCCATCGATACCGATTAAACGCCCGTGACGCACGACTCTGCGGATTAGACGGCGCAAAATATACCCCCTTCCTATATTCGATGCAGAAATACCATCAGCTATCATTTGAACTATCGATCGTACATGATCACCGATAACCTTCAAAGATACCTTAGTATTCTCATCGGCTTTGCTATAGTCAATATTTGCCAACTTTCCTGCTGTGGCAATGATAGGGAAAATCAAGTCAGTTTCGTAGTTATTCGGCACTTGTTGCAGAATTTGTGCCATTCTTTCTAACCCCATGCCAGTATCGATGTTTTTGTTTTGCAGGGGTGTTAAATTGCCGTCAGCGTCTCGGTTATACTGCATAAACACCAAGTTGTAAAACTCAATGAAGCGGGTATCGTCTTCCAAGTCGATGTTATCATCTCCCAATTCTGGCTTAAAATCATAGTATAACTCGGAACAAGGACCACAAGGACCAGTTACCCCAGATTTCCAGAAGTTATCTTCTTCTCCCATGCGGATAATCCGTTTTTCGGGGATTCCCACTTCATCACGCCAGATAGCAAAAGCCTCATCGTCTTCTCTAAACACACTGACAACGATTCTTTCTGGTGGCAGTTGAAACACTTGAGTTGACAATTCCCACCCCCATGCGATCGCCTGTGACTTAAAGTAATCACCGAAGCTAAAGTTACCCAACATCTCAAAGAAGGTATGATGCCTAGCAGTGCGCCCTACGTTTTCAATATCATTAGTACGAATACACTTTTGCGAAGTGGTAGCACGGGGATAGTCTGGGGTTTTCTGCCCTAAGAAAATAGGCTTAAATGGGAGCATTCCTGCAATCGTCAGTAAAACGGTGGGATCTTCTGGTACTAATGAGGCGCTAGGGAGGATTTTGTGTTGTTTTTGGGCGAAAAAGTTTAAAAATTTCTCTCTGATTTCGTTTCCTGTTAATTAAGGAGGAATATTAGTCATAAAATATTATCATTAATGGTCTATCTCCTATTATCCGATAATTTGTTGCTATCATAAGAAAGTGTTTCTAAGAGTCGTTGTTACTGCGAAAATATGGAATTTGAGTATGATGAGAATAAAAGTAATATCAATAAAGAAAAACACGGCATTGATTTTGAGGAAGCCCTATTATTATGGTTAGATAATAATCGTATTGAGATAAAAGCAAATTCAACCAATGAATTTAGGATGATAATAATTGGTAAAATTAAAGAAAAATATTGGTCTGCAATAATAACATATCGCCAAAATAAAATTAGAATTATATCTGTTAGACGATCGAGAAAACAAGAGGTAAATTTTTATGAAAGCTGAAGAATTAGATTTATTATTTGATGAAGGAAAAGAAGATATTTTAGAGTATTTTGATTTATCGACAGCAAAACGCCCTGCTTTAGAAAAGACAAAAATTGACTTAGATTTACCCCAATGGATGATTATTGCCTTAGATAAAGAAGCTCAAAGATTAGGTATTGAGTCTCAATCTTTAATTAAAGTCTGGATTGCTCAACATTTAGATTCCGTCAAAATATAATATTCCTATGAATAATTATAACGAAGATTTTACTCTAAAAATTAAGCCTCGTCCATCGGAAATAGTATCGATAAAAATTCCTTTAGATACTTTAGAAAACTTAGAAATAATTGCTCAAAATCACAATATTTCTGTGGAATCTTTAATTAAATTTTATATCGGGAAAAATTTAAGAGAAGATATTAGTCAAGAATTGTACACAAAATTTTTAAGCACAAAAAGATGTTAAAAAATCTAACATTTTTTTATATTCCTGAATTAGAGAATCACAAGATATAGTAAGCTAATTTATTACAATAATCTATTCATCCTTTGTTTCGATCGCATCAATGACTTGCTTAATAATTTTAGGATGTAGAATTTTGCCACCATGAAAAGGAATAACTACTTTAATGCTCTATCTGCTATTATTGCTGATTTTTGTTGTTATCATAAAAGCTAAAAGTTCGTAAATCAAGAAAATATAATGATTAATGCCTAAAAAAATTAGAGAATTGAAAAATTTATTGAAGAAAGCGGGTTTTGTTTATCGTACCGCTAAAGGTAGTCATACTCGTTGGTATCATGAACTATTACCAGAAGATCCGATTAATATATCAGGAAATGATGGTGATGATGCTCAAAAATATTTAGAAAAACAAATTAATCAAAAATTAGCTAAATTAAAAAAAATCAAAGAGGGAAAATAATTATGAGTAGATTTAATTATAAAATTACTATTCAATGGAGAGATGAAGTAAACTGTTTTGTCGGATTTTTACCGGATTTAAAAAATGAAATGCACCCTAT
>NZ_VRZC01000053.1 GCF_016743215.1 Geminocystis sp. GBBB08 | reverse complement strand
ATCCTAAATCATTCGTCAAGAATTAAAGATTAAAAAATAAATCTGTAAATCTTACTATACCTTAAAGCTGACCACTGAAAGCTGATAGCTAACACCTCTTTAAATCTCACAACTCCCATAGAATTGCTAGAGTAGTTGAACATTTTTAAAACCTTATAAAGTCATTAACAATTAACAATTAAATATAATTTTTGAAATATAAATAAAAATCAATTATTGGCTATAAAAAATCAATTATATTATAATTATAATTACTTTAATATTGAGCTACTTATTATTTCTATAAAGTTTCTATTTAATTTCCTTTGATTTTAATTAATAATTATAAGTTAAAATTTTCATGACAATCACACAACTTTGGGGCGTGTTGTTAATTTTATTTGTCTGCCCTATTATTGGTGCAATTCCCCTCATTGACTGGTTTACTTATGCAGTATCAGGGAAACAACTAACAAAATTAGGCACAGGGAATATTTCCGTGTCGGCAGCTTTTTATCACGGTGGTAAATCAGCAGGAATTTTAGCAGTTTTATCAGAAGCGGGAAAGGGCATTGCCGTAGTCTTATTAACAAGGGCATTTTTTCCTTTAGGCTCGACATGGGAAATTGTTGCCATAATAGCATTAGTTATAGGGCGTTATTGGGGAGGAAAAGGTGCCGGGGCAACTAACGTTACTTGGGGTATCATTATTCATAATCCCGTAGGCGCGTTATTGATTTTTCTGATTGGTGGTGTTAGTTTTACTCTATGGCGAGAAAAGCACACAGGAAGAGTCGGAATTCTTGTGTTGATGGTAGTTATTTTATCAGCTCAACGAATTAATGAATTAGAATATATTTTCATGACGGTGGCATTGGCTAGTTTGTTAATCGGAATTTATCAACGAATGCCTGATGATTTAGATTTACAACCCAATCAAGTCAATAGGGAGTCGGCTAAAATGTTTCGTTTTTTTCGAGGAGATTATGGTATTCTCAGTTTAAATGAGTCTTTAAATCCTTCCCAAGTAGGCACTAAAGCCGCTAATTTATCTTTACTAAAAAAATGGGGTTATAATGTTCCTGATGGTTGGGTGATTAAAGCTGGTGATGATATTGGTAAACTGACGCAATTTTTACAACCTTCTACTAGTAACCCTTTAGTAGTAAGATCATCTGCTCTTGATGAAGATTCCATTAACGCTTCAGCCGCAGGTATTTATGAAAGTTTTTTACACATTAAGGATACTGCTACTTTACAACAAGCTATCATTAATTGTCTTTCTTCTTATAATAGTTCGATCGCTATTAATTATCGACAAAGTAAGCAAAAAAAAGATAAAGGCATCGCCGTTATTATTCAACAACAAATTAATGGGATATTCTCAGGTGTAGCGTTTAGTAGAGATCCCGTCAATCAATTAGAAGATTGTGTGTGTATTGAAACAGTGGCAGGAATGGGTTTACAATTAGTTTCAGGAGAAATTACTCCACAGCAATATAAAGTTAATTTCCCTGATGAAACTTTAGAAGAAGGAGGAGGAGAGGAGAAGAGGAGGAGAGAAGGAGGGGAGATTCCTTCTGATGTCTTAATTACTATAGCCAAAATTGCTCGGGAAATTGAAAATATATGTAAAGGAATCCCTCAAGATATAGAATGGACTTATGACGGTGACAAAATTTGGTTATTACAAACTCGCCCGATAACTACATTACAGCCTTTATGGACAAGAAAAATCGCCGCCGAAGTTATACCGGGAGTGATAAAATCTTTAACATGGTCAATTAATCAACCTCTTACCTGTGGAGTTTGGGGAGATATTTTTACTATTGTTTTAGGCAAAAAAGCAAAAAATTTAGATTTTAATCAAACTGCCACTTTACATTATCATCGAGCCTATTTTAACGCTACTTTATTAGGAGATATTTTTCTTTTAATGGGTTTACCACCAGAAAGTTTAGAATTTCTCACTCGTGGCAGTAAATTTACCAAACCGCCTTTAATGGTAACGGTAAAAAACTGGTTTGGTTTGTGGCGATTGTTGAAAAAAGAGTTACAATTAGACACTGATTTTATTTATGATAATGATCGATATTTTGTACCTATTTTAGACGAATTAAAAGAGATTAATCTTGATAACTTATCCCCTCAAGAATTACTAAGTAGAATTAATAATATTTTAGAGAACCTGAAAAAAGCTACTTACTATAGTATTTTAGCACCCCTTAGTTATAGTTTACGGCAAGAAATTTTAAAAGTTTCTCCTGATGATTTAGATAATGATAATATTCCTGAAATCGCTTCTTTAAAAACTTTAAAAAAAATTGCAACGGATACTCGTAAATTAATTTATAATATGGCATTTCCGATTTTAGACCTAAATAACTATGCCGCTTTTTTTGCTTATCTAGCTGAATCAACTGAAGGAGAATCTGTATTAAATAGTCTTGATGACTGGTTAAATAAATATGGCTATTTAAGTCAAGTTGCCACAGATATTTCTATCCCCCGTTGGCGAGAAAATGCGAGAGAAATGAAAATTATGTTTACTAAATTTGTCGGTGAAAATCCTACTACTTCCATTGCTAATAAAAAAGTAAGTCAACCTACTTGGCAAATAAAAACAGTACAAAAAAGATTAAATTTAAAAGGAAAAATTACAGAAATTTATTCTCAATTATTAGCAGAATTACGTTATAGTTTTTTAGCCTTAGAAAAACAATGGTTAAGAGGAAATATTTTAGCAAAAGAAGAGGATATATTCTTTTTAACGTTAGGTGAAATTACTAACTATATTGAAGAAAAAAATCATAACATTAATCTGATGGAATTAATCCAAGAAAGACAATTTCAGTGGCAAGAAAGTAAAAATATCACTTCAATTCCTTATTTAATTTATGGTAAAGCACCTCAAATGAATTTAATTTCAAAATATACTCCTATTTCTACATCTTCAAATTTTACGGGCATTGGTGCTAGTGCCGGAATTATTGAAGGAAAAATAAAAATAGTTTCTACTTTAGCACAAGCTAATAATATTAACCGTGAAACTATCATCGTTGTGCCTTATACTGATTCAGGTTGGACAACAATCTTAGCACAAGCAGGAGGAATTATTGCCGAAGTGGGTGGTAAACTTTCCCATGGTGCAATTATTGCCAGAGAATATGAAATTCCTGCGGTTATGGATATTCACCATGCTACCCAAATTTTTCAAGATGGTCAATTAGTGCGGTTAAATGGAAGTAAAGGCACTGTACAAATTTTGGCTTAAATGTTGAATTTAGGTAAGAAGAAAGTAAACGTCATAGATAACTGTGAATAAGTTTTATAGTCATTTTAAATAATAATGAGACAGTTTTGTATGACTATTAATTATCGCAAAGTATCTAATGGTGGGCATTGCCCACCCGGCTACAAAATTTTTAAATTTGTCTCAATCTTAATTTAATTAACTAGATATAACAGAAAGGAATATTAATATTACTATAAAATAATATGAGTAATTTAACCTTGATTAAGATTCAATAATGATTTTTTTATCCTGTGTGAAAGAGTCTTTATTTTTTTTGGATAATCTATCTAAAGAAGCTAAATGATTTTCACTACAAAATTGCGGTAAAATTTCTTTAATAAATGCTTCTGAAGCCTTTGATCGATAGCGGTTAGAATTAACTATTACGGATAAAGTGCGTTGAATTTCCACCCCTTGAATATGTGCACGGTGAATGATACCCATTTTTAACTCTTTTTCAATGGCAGTGACAGAAACAAACGAAGCACCTAACCCAGATTGTACAGCATTTTTAATGGCTTCGATCGAATTTAATTCCATTTCAATTTTTAACTCACTGGTATTAATTTGACAACGGGTTAACACTTGATCTAAAACTTTGCGGATGGTAGATTGAGAGTCAAGGGTGATATAGTTTAAGTTATACAAATCATCCCTAACGATAGTTTCTTGTTCGGCTAAAGGGTGATTTGGTGGTAAAATCAAAGCCAGTTCATCTTCTGTATAGGGAATAATTTCGAGTATTTCTTGTAACTCTAAAGGAACTTCACCGCCGATAATTGCTAAATCAACTTGCCCATTAGCTACTGCCCATGATGTGCGACGAGTTGAATGGACTTGTAACTGAACAGAAACATAAGGATACTTTTGATGAAACAAGCCAATCATTCTCGGTAATAAATAAGTGCCGGTAGTTTGAGACGCTCCTACTATTAAAGTACCACCTTGAAGATTTTGTAAGTCCTCGATGGCACGACAAGTTTCTTGACACAAGGTAATAATTTTTTCACCGTAAGCAAGTAACAAATTTCCTGCTTCTGTCAGTTGTGCTTTTCTCCCTCCTCTATCAAATAACGGCACTGCTAATTGTTTTTCAAGGTTTTGGATTTGTAAACTGATGGCTGGTTGTGACACAAACAAACTATCCGCGGCACGTTTAAAACTACCTTCTTCAGCAATGGCTTTTAGAATCCGTAATTGATCAAGGGAGAAAGGTATATCTGACATAAATTTTATCAATATTTAATGGTGAAAATTATGTGCTTAAATTCTAAAAGAATTGTGATTAGACGATAACAATATAGGGATCAATTTTTTACCTATCATTGATAAGATCTAATTAAACTATAAAATAAGTATTAATTATATTTCTATTTTCTCAGTATAGACTTTATGCACCACTTTGACGCAAATAAGCTCAATTTTTTTCCCTTTGATTTTATTGCTGAGTTTTCTGTTAATTCTTTAAGGGCAAATCTCCCTCATTGGTTAACTCCTAGTCATTTTATCATGGTAGGTTTATTACTTTTATTTGCCATTGCTCATAGTGGTTTAGCTGGGTTGAGAATGTGGGGAGAGTCAAAAATTGGGGCTCGTTTATATCGAGTTTTATTTGCTTTAGTGAGTATTCCTTTGGCGACTATTTTGATTATTTATTTTTTTAATCATCGCTATGAGGGTTTAGTCTTATGGCAAGTGCAAGATATTTCAGGGGTTAAAGAAACTGTCTGGATTTTATCTTTTATTTCCTTTATCTTCCTTTACCCTGCTACTTTTAATTTACTGGAAATTGCCGCCATTGCTAAACCAAAAGTACATCTTTATGAAACAGGAATTATTCGTATTTCTCGTCATCCGCAAATGGTAGGGCAAGTTATTTGGTGTATCGCTCATACTCTATGGTTAGGTACAACTTTTACTATTCTTACTTCCTTTGGTTTAATCGCTCATCATCTTTTTGCTGTGTGGCATGGCGATCGCCGCTTAACAAAACGTTACGGGGATAGTTTTTTAAAGGTAAAAGAAAGAACATCAGTATTACCAATGTTAGCAATTTTAGATGGAAGGCAAACTTTAGAAATTAAAGAGTTTTTCAAACCTGCTTATTTAGGCGTAATTGGTTTTATCTTTTTATTTTGGTGGTTACATCCTTGGTTAATGGTAGCGACAAGTAGAGTGAATCTTTAAATTTTGTAGATGAAATACCCCAATTTCGGGCAAAATAGAGTAAAGGGATCAAGGATATATAAGATTCAATAAATTTTTTTTTAAATAATTCTTAGATTTGATGACCTTTTAATTAGTTATATATAAATATTTTTTTTAATACACATTACTCATTTAATCTCATCATGATTTCTATTAACGAAAAAACTTTCAAGAAAGAAGTATTAGAATCATCTGAAACTGTATTAGTAAATTTTTGGGCTCCTTGGTGTGGCTTATGTCTCATGCTCAATCCAATTTTAAATAAATTAGAATCTGAATGGCAAGGACAATTAAAAATTATTAATATTAATGCCGATCAAAATTTACAATTAGCTAATAGTTATCGTTTGCGTAATTTACCGACTCTTCTTCTTCTCAACCAAGGTGAGGTAATTCATCGATTAGAGGGATTTCACAGTAGAGAGGATTTGTATAATAGTATGAGTCATATAATGTTAAGTTTAATGCCTAAATCTGCTTAAATATAAATGTTACAATTGAAAATAGAGGAATAAATCAATGAATAATTTATCGTTAGAAATAATCGCCACCGCAGGTACTTTTCCCGTTTATTTTGTCGCTGTTTATGTTGTCGGTTTTATTGCCGCCGTTGTCATTGGTTCGATTGCATGGTATAGTTCTAAACGTCCAGTGGGTTGGGAAGATGCCGAAAAACCTGATTTTATTCCTGAAGTAAAGGTTAATAATCAAGAGCGGAAAAATTAATAACCTTGACAGGAAAAATTGAATAGATGTCCCCTTTGGACATTTTTAAAATAGCATATTCATTCTAAAGTACTCTGACAATACTAGGAATGTTTTTAATCGCATTTAAACTCCGAATCTCTTTGATGGCGTTACGGAAATTACCTTCTCTGACTTGATGAGTTACTACAACAATCTCAGCAAAATCTCCTTGAAACCCTATTTGTACTACAGACTCTAAACTAACCTCAAATTCGCCAAAGGTAGTGCCTAAATGACCAATTACACCGGGTACATCCGCACAGAGGAAACGGGCATAAAAACGGCTATAAACATCATCTATGGAGCTAACTTGGCAATAATGTTGAGGAGAAGAACTAAGAAGAGGATCAAGACTTTCCGCTTTTTTACCACTATGAAGAACTGCGACAATATTCATTATATCAGCAACTACCGCACTAGCAGTTGGTCCGGCTCCAGCCCCTGGCCCATAAAACATCACTTGTCCGAGGGGTTGCCCTTCTACCAAAATAGCGTTATTTACCCCATTAATATTTGCCAAAGGATGGGATTTAGGCACAAAAGTAGGATGTACTCTTAACTGCAATATTTCAGGATTGCTTTTCGGTACTTTATGGGCGATCGCCAATAATTTAATCACAAAACCTAATTTTTCAGCGTAACTAATATCACTGCTAGTAATTTTGGTGATACCCTCACAGTAAACATCTTCACGATTAATTTTACCGCCAAAAGCTAAAGAGGTTAAAATAGCGATCTTATAAGCCGCATCCAACCCTCCTACATCCGCCGTTGGATCAGCTTCCGCATAACCTAGGGCTTGAGCTTCTTTCAATACATCCTCAAAATCAACACCATTTTGAGTCATTTGGGTAAGAATATAATTTGTTGTACCATTAACAATACCAATTATATTCTCGAAGCGATTTGCCCCTAAAGACTGTTTCAAAGGTTCAACAATGGGAATACCACCTCCTACAGCGGCTTCAAGAAGGACATATACTTTAGCTTCATTAGCTGCTGTGTAAATTTCAGGACCAAATCTTGCCATAACCGCTTTATTAGCTGTGACAACGTGTTTACCATGGGCGATCGCCTTTAAAATCAGACTTCTAGCCGGTTCTAAACCGCCGATCAACTCAACGATAATATCAATATCAGGATTAGTGACAATGGCATCTAAATCAGAGGTGAGCATTTCTGAGGGTAATTCTAGGTTGCGTTTTTTCTCTAAAGATTTGACTCCTATTTGCGTAATAGTTATATCTTGGATAAGAGGATGTCTGCCTTCAGGATTAAATAATATGTTTGCTGTTCCTGTACCTACAGTGCCTAATCCTAATAAACCGATTTTAAAAGCCACAATATCTATCCTTCACAATCTAATCGTTCGTTATAATGCCTATTTTACAATGAACAGTTACCAATGAACAATGATTTTTAGTAATATTGAGATCTGGATATTAGAACAAAAATATCTAATAAACAAAGTTAGGATTGCTATATAAATTATTTTATCGTAATCTTTATCTCAAAATCTCGATGGTTATAAGGACAATTTAATCGAATAATATTCCCATTAATCACTTGTTTTTGTTTAATTTCTTTTCCTTTATAAATAATTGGTAAAATGTTATTTGGCTCAATAATTATTTGATTTCCTTCTCTTTTTAAGTAACCCCTAATTTCTCCACCTAAACATTCTATCTCTTCTCCAATAGCTAAACTATTTTTATTTTTCAAAAACCGAATTTGTTGATCATCATTAGGCAATTCAATTTCTAATTTCCATGTTTTTTGCAGACTTAAATAGTATTTTAAAGCCAATATTCCTCCACCCAATATTATTATACTTATTAATAATAAAATAGTAATAGGTAGCCATAATTGATTGGTGATATAACTATTAATTAAACAAGTTTCTTTACCCTCAGGAGCAGGAGTGCAAAATTCTTGTACAGTAGGTTTAATATCCGCAATACTTAGTTGATAATTCTCAATATTTAAACTCCTTAAGTTAATTGGTAAATGATTTAACCAGTTTTGGCGATCAATACTTTCAGAAGAGTTAGGATTACGGTAAGGACTCTCTTTAGGTGTTTCTATCCATATATCAGAAGTAATACCACTTTTAGTATTCAGGGGGGCATCCGTCAGCCAAACTACAGATTGATATTTAATAGGTTGCTTACTACAAAGACGATTTTGATTAATTTGAGCTAAATTTCGATAAATAAAATGCTCTGCTTGTTGAATATCAGTGTTTTTCTCTCTTATATTCGCTTGTAAAGGAATTTTATCAATAATCAGATCTATATCTTCTTGGGGATTTTTAAACTCGATCACCTCTGATAAACTAAGGGGATTAACATTAGCATTAGTCGGATTAATGCGGGAGGAAAAAGGTACAATATAAACTCGATCGCCCTTATTCAAACTATCTTGTACAATTTGCTTTAATCTAACTTTACCTTGGGCATCAAGGCTAACACTTTCGGTTAAATCCACCGCAAAAACCACATCTCTACCACCGGTTAATCGAGAAACCAATTCTAAACCCAATTTTTGATTATCAGATAACGCTTCACCGATGGTAATTTGATCACAATTTTTAGCCACTTTTCCACACCTTTTATTATTATTTAGATTCCTCTATTTTTTCCTGTATTTGAGGATCATATAATTCTACATAATTCCAATAATTAGCAAAAACTGACTCAATATAACCTTTAGTTTCTGGAAAAGGGATATTTTCTACAAATTCGTCAAAATCTTCAAGAGAATAACGTTTAACCCAATTTGCTACATTACCCGGTCCAGCATTATAACTAGCTACAGCAAGTAATGAATTCCCGTTATAAGTTTCATGGGTATGATTTAAGTACCATGTCCCCATTTTGATATTATCATTAGGATCAATAAGAGAGTATTTTGTAACATTAATTTGTGGTGCAATCCATTTTCCAGTATCTGGCATAATCTGCATTAATCCTGTTGCGCCCACGGGGGATTTGATTTCTTTTTCAAATCTCGATTCTTGACGAATTAGAGATACTACCAAAAAAGGATTTAATTTTCTTTCTTGTGACCATTTTACGATTAAATCTTCATAGTGAAAAGGAAATAAACCATACCAATATTCTGAACTATTTCGCAATATTTGCCACTCTAGATAATCTTCAGGTTTCTCCCGATTTTTCAAACTCCAAATAGTATTAATTCCTTGTAAATTTTGTCCTTGAATTTGTTGTATCAATCCTTGAATAAATTGTTCTGATACCGTTAATTCTGGTTTATTACCTATTTCTCCCTTAAATAAATCAATAGCTTCCTGATTTTCTCCTAATAAAAATAACTCTTTAAACATATTAGAACCAGCAGGAGGAATTGGGCGAGTATTAGGGGTTTCTACTTTTAAAGGCAAATTGCGAATATTGGTAAAATCTCCCACATCCTTCCCTAGTCTTACAGCAGATCGCCAAGCATAATATGAATGAGGATACCTTTCTAAAACAAACTGAAAAGCCTTTTGAGATTCTTCTTTTTGCCCTAATTTTTCTGCCCATTTTCCCACCCAAAAACCAGCTTTTGGTGCCACATCACTATCAGGATTATCAACACTAATTTGTTGTGCCCATTGCCAAGCCGAAACAAGATTATTTCCCCTTGCAAATTCTTGAGCCACTTGCCAACGAGAATCCGCCGCTTCGTTAGAGTTAGGAAACTGTTGTAATAGTTGATTTCTAACTTCCGTTGCCTCTGAAAATCTACCTAAAAGAGTTAAAATAGTTGCTTTTTGACTTAAGGCTTTAGGTGCTTCTTGAGGAAATCTTTTATCTACTTTGCTAAGATAGGATAAGGCTTCATCTCCTTGACTCATAGCGGCTAATCTTCTTAAAGCTAATCCTGTATCTGGTGCATCGGGAAATTCACCTACTAATTTTAGATAAAAACTTTTTGCTTCCACAGGTTTTTTCGAGACTTGATAACCCCTAGCAATACGATACAAATTTTCAGGAGTAGATGTGCCTTTCTTATAGGCATTAGTAGCTTGTAAATAGTTGCCATTTTGCCAGTAATTATTAGCGATAATATCCCATTGTTGAGGAGTTAATTCTTTCCCAAATTCTTTAACTAATCGATCTAAAATAGGCTTTGTTTGCGGTGATAAATCATAGGTTGCTAACAGCAACAATAAGTCTTTTTGCTGAGGATTTTTTTCTAATAATTTCCGAGCAATTTCATGGGTGCGTGGGTATTGAGGAAACCTTTTAATAGCTTCTTGCCAAAATTGAGGATCATAATTACCAAGTTTATAATAGGCTTCTGCACTAACTAATTCTTCTGGAAATTCTGTTATTAATTGTTGCCAAATTTCTTTCGCTTTTTCAATATCATTTGTTAATTCATAAGCCCTTCCTCGTCTCAATATAATATAAGGGGCTAAAATGGGATATTCTTTATCTAAATTTTTAAGATAATTTAAGGCTTTTGCTCCATCAAAATCACCCCTTAATATATCTGATGCTAATAAAAATCTTGCCCTATTTCTATCTAAAGATGGTTTTTCTTGATTTGCGATAGTTTCTAAAGCTAATTGACGCTCTTTTGGAGCAACATCAGCTAAAGGTAAAACCTCTGAAGGTGCATCTAATCTATATTCTGGCTTTTCTTGAAGAGGAGAAATAGCAATCTCATCTAGCATCTTCATTAATTTTGGAGTTAAAAATGTTGCACCTACAACTCCCACAATCACAATCAGGAGAGTAGATAGGGGGATAAGATTTTTAATGTTTTTTATTTTCATCTATTTATTCATCGTTATCATTAACAATTTCAGTTAATTTGTCATTTAATTTATTCTTATAAAACGACAATATTTTAAAAATTTGATAGCTTTATTATCATACCAGTTTTGTTCTCTATAATCCCTTAAAACCAGATTTTTCTTGAAAATTATTTATAACTTTTTCCACAAAATTAAGGCATCTTCACCAGTTTTTTTATAATATTTTTTTCTTTTTCCTGCCTCTTTAAAACCAAATAATTGATATAAATGTATTGCTTTATAATTTTTTTCTCCTACTTCTAAAGTTGCCCTTTTTAAACCTTGATTTTCTGCTTTTTCTAAAAGTTTACCTAATAGTAACTTCCCTAAACCTTTTCTTTGAAAATCAGGATGAATAGATAAAATAGTTAAATGTGCCTTATCAACAATTGACCAAAAACAACCTAAACCAATGACTTTTTCATTTTCTTCAGAATTAACTGTTATTATTAATAAACAACTATTAGGGCTTTCAATTTCTCTTTTATAACTGTCTAAACTCCATAAACCTCCAAAACAAAGTTTATCTAATTCTAAGACTTGATCTAGTTGTTTTTCTGTTAAAGTTTTGATGTTGATCACTTCTAAAATCATTATTAAAATACTAATTAGTGGCGAAAACAATATGTATCGATTTTAAAGGGAAAAAAAAAGGACAAAAACTTTTTTATGGGGAATTATCCTAACTTAATATTATTCATTACTTATGCTATCTTACTAATTACTCATTAATGTTGACACTCACCCGTTAAATCAAAGATTGTGATGGGTGATTCTTACCTCAAGGACACTTAACTAGCTCAAACAAATTACTTTGTATGAACCCCGTCAGTACGTCTCTGTAAGCATTTTGATTTACGGTATGCCCTACCGCAATTAATCCTCTATTCTTGATTACCTCTGCACTGACAACATCTCTTGGTGCTGTATAACTGCAATACTGACAATTATGCACCCTTTCGTTTAACTGCTTTTTGCCTGTATAACTACCGCAGTTAGAACATTCTTGAGATGTGCCATTTTTGTTGACTTTCAGATAAAACTTACTCCGTTTCCCACAAATATAAGGCAAAATTTCATTAATAAATTGCCCTATACCTGAGTCAAGGGATTGTTTTCTTACAATTCCACGACTCCATGAAATAAAGTTTATATCTTCCACAAAAATGTTATTTGTTAAGTCGCAAAGGTAATTTGCTAATTTGAAATGCCAATCACGGCGTGTGTTAGCAACTTTTTCATGAAGTTTAGCTATTTTATTTTGGAGTTTTAACCAATTTTTAGAGCCTTTAGTTTTATGTTTTAAACGTCTTTGTAGCAACTTCAGCTTACTTTGTGCTTGTAACAAAAACTTTGGTGCTTTAATTAATTCTCCTCTATCTGTAGCGACAAATGATTCTATTCCAGCGTCAAGCCCTAAACTTATCTTTCCTACAGGTGCATCAGGACATGATTCAAGGGATTGAAAAGCAATCATCAAATAATATCCTGTTGCCTTTTTGACAATACGAGCAAGACGAGCCTCAAATCCTGTAGGATAATCCCTAGATTGTTTGATTTTTAACCAACCTAATTGAGGTAATTTAACTTTATCTTTTGCTAGACAATTTTTAAGCATTGCGGGAAAGACAAAACTTTTCATCTGCTTTTTAAAACGAGGAAACCCGTATCCTTTAGATTTCATATCAGAAAAAGCCCTATCTAAAGGTTAAACTAAGCCAAGTCCTCACGAACTTGACTCGTCTTCAGAACTGTGCATGAAACTTTCGCTTCACACAGCTCCTCTCCGATAAACCCCTTGTCATGGGTACGATTCAAACTACCATCGTTGGCAGTCTTATTATCGTGACAATGTCTATGAAGAACTTGTAGGTTATTGTACATTTCCTTACCACCTTTCGATTTAGGGATAACGTGGTCGATTTCTAACAAGTCATCACTTTTAAAGTTTAGTCCACATTGATTACACTTCCCTTTTTGCTTCTTCAGTAATGTTGCCATTCTTGTTGAAACTTCAGGGTGTTTTCCTATACGGGTAGTCCAATATAACCAGTCTCCGTCAAAAGGTGATTTCTCTCCTCTGACTTTGGTATGTCTTTTGATTTCCGTTTCGCTATGGTTTAGGAGTCTCATTCCATCTTCATCTTTAGTGGAAAATACCCAAGTTCTTAATCCCCATGTGTGCCAATATTTACTAGCTACCCATGAATTAGATTTATTTGGATGTCTTCTTTCTGCCCATCTTTTGAGTTGTTGATATAATATATGGTCACATTTTGAGTAAGTTTCTTTACTGCACACCGAGCTATAATAATTTGCCCAACCTCTAATGATGGGATTGAGTTCATTAATTAATGCTACTTGTGGTGATGATTTGTGTTTTCTTATTACGTCCCCAATCTTTTTAATATGGGTTTTGATTTTTTCCTTTGATGGTTTTATGATGGTTTTATACCCAAGTGGCACACCTTTAGTATTTGAGCCAGTGTGTGTTTTTCCAACTTCATATTGTCGGATATTAAATCCTAGGAAGTTAAAGCCCGTGTTTCCCTCATACTTATATAGTGTGTGAGAGATACGGGTTTTACTTGGTTTTAAATCGAGTCCTACCTCTTTCAACCATTTTTCTATAACTTCCTTGCACTGAATAATCCTTTTAATATCATTATGTAAGATAACAAAGTCGTCTGCATATCTTACGATACTAAGAGACTTTTCGTTGTGTAGCTTGTTTCCTTTCCATGTTCGAGCAAACTTTTTGAGTTCTAATTCCATACCATGTAAGGCTATATTTGCTAATAATGGGGATATTACACCTCCCTGTGGTGTGCCTTCTTCGGTGGGAAATAGTTGTTTGCTGTCCATGTAACCACTCTTTAACCATGATTTAATCTCACGTTCTAGTTGTGGGTAGGTTTCAAGTTTTGCAAGTAATTTATAGTGGTCAATTCTGTCAAAACACTTGGTAATATCCGCATCTAATACATATTTTGATTGATGTTTTATTGCATTGAATATTTGCCCTATTGCATCGTGACATGACCTAGCTGGTCGAAATCCATAACTGTTAGGTTCAAATTTTGCTTCCCATTGGGGTTCAATAGCTAATTTGACTAATCCTTGTTTGATTCTATCTACCATACATGGTATTCCCAGAGGTCTTGTTTCACCGTTAGGTTTAGGTATGTTAACTCTACGGGTGGGTTTACATTTACCTCTTAGGTTTAGTTGACCAATTATTTCAAGGCGTTGCTTCTGAGTTAATGATTTGACACCATCCACACCTGCCGTTTTCTTACCTTGATTGTCTTGAGTAACCTTTCTGGTAGATAGTAATTTCCCATAGTAGGATTTTACGAGTAATCTTTGTAAGCTGTGAACTAACTTGACATTATCATTCTGACTCGCTCTGTAAATTCGTTTTTGTAATCTAAACACCTCTCTTTCTACAACTTTCCAGTTAATAGAGTTCCAAGTATTTAATTTATCGATAGATTTTACCTTCGTCATAATTTTATTACTTTATTGACTTTACATTGTTTATCAAAGTGTTCATGTCAGCATATCTCTTACATTACATAAAAGCGTTGGCTTCTTGAACAATCCTGTCTCTCATAACCTTACGCTGGTTACTACTCAAAGTATTCAACCTCTTTGAGAGATTATGAGAGGTTATTTCGTTCCCTATATCCTTCCGCTAATCCATATGGATTACGGTATTACTCAACCTTAGACTCCCTCTCTCCACCGATTCTATGTATTTGTCTCTAGTTCAGATGAAAAAATCTGCTAGTACATTAGAATAATTACCTTTTTGGTCTAGCTTATCAGCCTTATTTAGCTAGTTCAAACTGACGATGGTTCAGACGAGGATTCCTTGCGTAGTCATAGTTAAATTGCTCGATGGGATTCCCCTTTAGGCTAGGAGTGACCACCTTTTAACCGAGCTTCAGCGTATGGTTTACCAAACACCAAGTCATTGTCGGTTATGCTGTCACGTTGACAATAACGGATAAGATTTTCACTTATAAGGATATAGAGTTGTCAAGGTACATAGTTGTAAACCTTGCCTAGCTTACGTTTTTGACTATTTAGCCTAGACTTTGGCTAGAACGAATCGCACTTTTCAGAGTTTGCTGTAATACCTGAGCATTAACAGATTTTAAGTTTTGATTTGTCTTTTTAGCAACGGTTAACTGTTTAGCTTGATAATTGTAATTAGGGTATGGTGCATCTGCAGGAATGATGTACTCAGAAACTATTGAGCAATAATTAACAGGTGATTTACGACTTTTCAACCAGTGCTTACGTTCAGCTAGAGCATAATTATAAACAGATTTACACACACTAAAAATATGTTCTATTTCTTGAGTCTGCTGTCTATTTAGTTTTAGCTTATACTGATACGTTAATGTAATCACTTGTTTTACAGCTAATTATTTGCTACACTATAATTATATATTTAGCGATAAAAAATGTCAAGTATTTATAATAAAGGTTTTAGGTCAGTATATAAACTTACTGCTCATGTAGTGTTAGTCACAAAATATCGTAAAAAAGCAATCTCAGAAAAAGTATTATTAAGGTTAAAAGAAATCTTTACAGAAACATTAATTAAGTGGGAATGTCAGATCGTAGAGTTTAATGGGGAATCAGACCATGTACATTTATTGATTGATTACAAGCCTGATATATCTTTATCCAAGTTGATTGCTAACTTAAAAACTGTTAGCAGTCGTTTAATTAGACGTGATTTTCCTGACTTGGCTAGTAAATATTTTGATAATAAACCTTATTTTTGGACTGGTGCTTACTTCGTGGCTAGTTGCGGCGGTGTCACTGTTACTGAGCTAAAAAAATATGTTGAGAATCAAAAAACTCCTCAAGAATGAGGAATTAAAATGTTTTACTTGCTGATCAAAATTCATCACCCGTTAATTTCTGTGGGTATTTCTTTTGTTGAGAAATCTAAGGGGTGACCTCTTTTGACATTTAAGATAGCCAATTACGGTAAAATTAAGGTGAAAATAATTGTAACCATTAAGGGAAGAAGATGCAAACTATTGATAAACCGATAACTAATTTCGATGATAATTTATTTGATGGTAGTATTCATAGACGTAAAACTCGCCCTGTGAAAATAGGTAATGTTACCATTGGCGGAAATAATCCTGTAGTAGTGCAATCTATGATTAATGAGGATACCCTCGACATTGATGCTTCTGTTGCCGCCATTCGTCGTTTACATGAAATTGGTTGCGAAATTGTTAGGGTGACAGTGCCAAGTCTTGCCCATGCTAAGGCAGTAGGAGAAATTAAAGCAAAATTAGAACAAACTTATCAATCAGTGCCTTTAGTAGCTGATGTACATCATAATGGCATGAAAATTGCCCTTGAAGTAGCGAAACACGTTGATAAGGTGCGTATTAATCCGGGTTTATATGTGTTTGAAAAACCCAAAAGCGATCGCCAAGAGTATTCTGATACAGAATTTAGGGATATTGGGGATAAAATTAGAGAAACTCTTGAACCTTTGGTAATTTCTTTACGAGATCAAGGTAAAGCTATGCGTATCGGTGTTAATCATGGCTCTTTAGCGGAGAGAATGCTATTTACTTATGGCGACACTCCTGAAGGTATGGTGGAATCAGCCATCGAATTTATCAAAATTTGTGAGTCGTTAGATTTTCATAATTTAATTATTTCTATGAAAGCCTCTCGTGTGCCTGTTATGTTATCTGCTTATCGTTTGATGGTAAAACGGATGAATGATTTAGGGATGGATTACCCATTACATTTAGGGGTAACGGAAGCGGGAGATGGCGAATATGGCAGAATTAAATCTACTGCTGGAATCGGCACATTATTAGCAGAAGGCATCGGCGACACCATCCGAGTTTCTTTAACCGAAGCCCCAGAAAAAGAAATCCCTGTTTGTTATAGTATTTTACAAGCCCTTGGATTGCGTAAAACGATGGTAGAATATGTAGCTTGTCCTTCCTGTGGACGTACTTTATTTAATCTTGAAGAAGTGTTGCATAAAGTCAGAGAGGCAACAAAACATTTAACGGGTTTAGATATAGCTGTAATGGGATGTATTGTAAATGGACCTGGGGAAATGGCAGACGCTGATTATGGTTATGTAGGTAAACAACCCGGTTTTATTTCTCTTTATCGTGGCAAGGAAGAAATTAAAAAAGTGCCTGAAACTCAAGGTGTTGAAGAATTAATTAACTTAATTAAAGCTGATGATAGGTGGGTTGAGCCATAATTATTTAATGGGTAATGGGTAATGGGCAATGGTTAATGAGTAATACCTGAGTTCGATATAAGAATTCAGGTAGAGTTAATAGGTTTGACGGTGGCAGGTTGCAGGTTGCACTTACACAAACAAAAAGAAAAATTATAAAAAATGTCTAATTTGTTTTTATTTAATTTACCTAAAGAATTAAAACCATTTTATCAGGTTATTGAAAATACATTGTTGGATTATTTACAAATAAAAGTTGCTCCCGTAACCGAAAATAATATTATGGATATATCAACTTTATTATGGCAAAGTAAATTTGGAGGTTTACCTTATTTACCCAAAAATAAACAATATCCTATTAATGATAAAAGAGAATATTTACGTTTAGTTGCTCAACTCAATTTTACCGAGATTCCTTATTTGGATCATTTTCCAACAACAGGTATTTTACAATTTTTTATTGATAGTAATGATAATATTTACGGATTAAATTTTGATAATCCAACTTCACAAAAAGGTTTTAGAATCTTATATTATTCAGACATTGAGAAAAATATAAATAATTTAGTAACTGATTTCAGTTTTTTACCTAATTTAGAAGAAGATTTTTATTTTCCTATTCGAGGACAATTTACTTTAGAATTTAATCGTTGCCAAGCTACTATTTATCCTTTTGATAAATATTTTAATGATTATTTACCTCAATTAAATCAAGATGAATGTAGCTTATTATTTGATATTTATACAGAATATTATGATAATAAATTTAATGGTTTTAAACATCAGTTAGGTGGTTATCCTTATTTTACTCAAAGTGACCCTCGTTTTGGTATTTTAAAAGAAAATGAACCTTATAAACTATTATTACAAATTGACTCAGAATATTTTGATATTGATCAAGAAATTTGTTGGGGTGATGCGGGAATAGCTAATTTTTTTATTCAACCTTCAGCTCTCAAAAACTTAGATTTTTCTCAAGTTTTATATAATTGGGATTGTACTTAATTCTTAACTCCTAATTAATTCCTAATGCCAACCGCTTCGTTTATATGATTAAATCCGTTTTCTGCTAATTTTTGGGTTAACCCTTCTAAAATTTCCTTTACAACCCAAGGACCTTCATAAACCCAACCGCTATAAAATTGTAATAAACTTGCTCCTGCCGTGATTTTTTCCCAGGCTGATTCTGTATCAGAAATACCTCCTACGCCAATAATAGGTAATTTACCCTCTGTTTCTTGATAAATAAATCTAATTACCTCCGTTGAGCGATTTCTTAAGGGTTTTCCACTAATTCCTCCTGCTTCCTCTGTTATTGCTTTACCTGTAGCTGGTAAAATCTGAGTTTTTAATCCATTTTTTTTGATGGTGGTATTCGTGGCAACTATACCTGATAAATTATATTGTTGAGATACCCTTAAAATTGACTTTATATCATCCCATTCTAAGTCTGGGGCAATTTTAACCAAAATCGGTTTTTCTCCTTGATTTTCTTCTTGTAAGCCTTCTAGGATTGACTCTAATTGTTCTCCTCCTTGAAGGGAACGCAATCCGGGAGTATTAGGAGAACTTACATTAACCACAAAATAGTCTGCATGAGGGCGTAAAAGGCAAAAACTACCGACATAATCCTCCCTAGCTTGATCTAATTCTGTAATTTTTGATTTACATAAATTCATGCCGATGGGAATACTGCGAGGATGTCTTTCCCATGTCTTTTGTAATCTTTGTGCGATCGCCTCAGCACCATCATTATTAGCTCCCATGCGATTAAGAATAGCTTTATCAGCAGGTAAACGAAACATTCGAGGAAAGGGATTACCCACTTGAGGATAAAAGGTAACAGCACCTAATTCGGCAAAACTAAAGCCAAAATTTGACCAAATTCCGGCTGCTTGGGCATTTTTATCGAATCCGGGTGCTAAACCTAAAGGATGAGTAAAGTTTAAATTCCACAGAGATTGAGTTAGAGAAGGATGACTGTAACAAAAAGATTTGTTCATCTCTTGGATTATCCATTTTCCCAAGAGGTTATTGCTTTGAAAACTCAATTGTTGCAATAATTTTAGACTGTTGATGTGAGCCGATTCTGGATTGGCTTTTAAGGATGTAAAAAAGGCAGGATATAAAGGTTTAAGAATATTGAACATTTATTAAGAATAATCACAAAATTAACTATATCTGAGTAGTTTAAATACTCTTATTTGTGAAGAAAATTGACTGTACATAGGTAAAATAACTTATTTTTTTTCACAGAATTAATTAACTATATAATTCCTTTTTTTATATAAATAAGATAGTTTTTTGTTGATCCCCACTGTATCTTTTAATACATTATTTCTAATGTAAATTAAAAGTTTATCTAACTTAATGAAAATTTAACTAAATATTTAGTTCTGTTAAGCAATAGTTAAAATAATATAAAAGAAAAAACTGTAAAAAAAAACCAATTCTACTAGGTATAAGCCCTTTTTAGGCTAAAAAGCGTTGATCCCACATAGTTCATAATAATAAAAAGATAAAAAGTCGTTAAATAAATATTTATAGTAAGAAAATGAAACCCCAAAATAATTTTATTTTTGCTTGTCGTCATTGTCAATTTTATAACCCCGAGGGAAGACGAGGAGGAATATGCTCACAATTGGGCGTTTTGGTAAAAGCTGAGTGGGAATCTTGCCATTTGGCTATCCTCGCTTTTAATAATGAATGGCAAACCGTTCCAGAAATTGCCATGCTTGAAAAATCTTTTTCTTTAGGATGTGCCACTCCTTCGGTTAATTTAGAAATGGAATCTACTTCTGTTACTACTGCTGAAACAAAAGTATCATCAGACGTTATGATTTCTAAATCAGTTTAATTATTAATCAAAATTAATTTTATAAGTATAAATTACTAGGATAAAAATTCAATACTATTTTAGTAGTTAATAACGGGTATTTTTTATTTAATCATTCATTTTCTTCATTCCACTAAATAACATCAACAAGCCTCCTAGTAAAATAACTAAAGCTACCATTCCTAAAATTAAATCTAATCTGTCTGTTTCCATCTTTTTTAGTTATAAAATGACATTTGTATTTCATTTCTTCTTTATTAGGGTAGCCAAGGGTATTGACGAAAATTGGGCGATCGCTTCTCTAAAAATGCCTGTTTTCCTTCCGTACCTTCTTCTGTGAGATAATATAATAAAGTAGCATTTCCTGCTAACTCTTGTATTCCAGCTTGTCCGTCACAATCAGCATTGAAAGCAGATTTTAAACAACGAATAGCAGTAGGGCTTTTTTCGAGTATTTCTTGAGCCCATTTTATCCCTTCTGATTCTAATGCTTCTACCGGCACAACAGTATTAACTAATCCCATGTCTAAGGCTTCTTGAGCGTTATATTGACGGCACAAAAACCAAATTTCACGGGCTTTTTTTTGCCCCACAACACGGGCGAGATAACTGGCACCAAAACCACCGTCAAAACTGCCAACTTTTGGACCGGTTTGTCCGAAAATAGCGTTATCTGCCGCAATACTTAAATCACAGATTAAGTGCAATACATGACCACCACCAATAGCGTATCCTGCCACTAAGGCAATCACAACTTTCGGAATGCTACGAATTAATCTTTGTAAATCTAAAACATTTAAACGAGGTACACCATCATTACCAATATATCCTGCTTTTCCTCTGACACTTTGATCTCCTCCCGAACAAAAAGCGTATTTTCCGTCAGTATGAGGACCGGCACCAGTAAGCAAAATTACTCCAATACTTTGATCTTCCCTCGCATCACAAAAAGCTGAGTACAGTTCAAATACAGTTTGCGGACGAAAAGCATTACGTTTGTAGGGACGATTAATAACTATTTTAGCTATACCAGCATATTTGAAATATAGTATATCTTCATAGGTTCCTACTGTTTCCCAATTTACACTCATGGACAATCTTCTAAATTTGGCAACAGCTGATCATTATACTCACATCTTGCACTTAAATGATGTTTGATCACTTAATCTTATCTTTTGATTCTGGGCGATCGCCAATAATTAATAACTATTTTCCGATTAGTTTAACCATGGTAACGCCACCAAAATATAAAGCTAACACTGCACCCCCAAGAAGACATTGAGTAAGTGGATCTGTGGAAGGAGTTATTACAGCACCTAATATAGTTGCACTTAAGACGACAATACGCCAACCTGAGAGCATTTGTTGAGAAGAAACTAAGTTTAACGTGCCTAAAAGTAATTGAATAACTGGTATTTGAAAAGTTAATCCCGTCAAGAACATTAATGATAATACAAATTTGAAATATTTATCAATCGACCATAACTGTTCAACTACATCTGCACCATAGTTGATGAAAAAATTTAAGGCAGCTGGAATTAATAAATAATAGGCAAAAGCTAAACCGGCAAAAAAGAGAATACTCGAACCAAATACTACGGGTGCTAAGGCTTTTCTTTCCTTCCTAGTTAATCCGGGTACAACAAACTGGACGATTTGATATAAGATAACGGGGGCTGAAAATAAAATCCCTGTGTAACCTGCTACTTGAATAGATACAAAGAAAAATTCACCTGGTGCTAACTGTAAAAATTTGACATCTCCTGCAGGAATTTCTAACCATGCTACGATATTTTTGACAAAGAAAAAACAAGAAATAGCACCAATGGCCATAGCAATAAGACTGACAAAAATTCTTTGACGTAATTCTTCAAGATGATCAAAAAAACCCATTTCGGCTTGATTTGGTATCTCATCCCAATAGTCTTCGTTTTTTGCTTGAGGTTTCTGTTCTAATTCCTGAGTTGTCATTTTTTTTTGTCTAAATAAATAATTGACACACCATGTTGATTATAGATTATATCAATCTATTGCTGATCTTTTACCTTATAATTACCTCAGTTCGATGCAATAATATTGGGTTTAGGAGGGTTTCAGGTATCTGGTAGCAGGTTTCGCACTTAAAGTGCGCTCGAACATTGATTAGTTGATCAAAGGATTGAAAAGAAAAAAATCAATTTATTTACTCTTTTTATCAAAATCTGTTAATTTTAACTCCGAACTCAGCTTATAATTATGGCTTTTTCAATTTCTTCTCCTGAAATGTACAATGAAATTTAATGGTTAACTGATGATAAATTTTTATGGTAAAAATAGTTAATAGGCGATCGCTAGGTACTCAACCAGTTTATGATATTGGAGTAAAAAAAGATCACAATTTTTTATTGGCAAATGGTTTGGTTGCTTCTAACTGCTTTAATAAATCTCACTCTACGGCTTATGCTTACGTTACTTATCAAACAGCGTATTTAAAAGCTAATTATCCCGTAGAATATATGTCAGCTTTATTGACTGCTAGTAGCGATAATCAGGATAAAATTGAGAAATATCGGGAAAATTGCTTAAAAATGGGCATTAATGTTAAACCCCCTGATATTAATTATTCTTACAAAGAATTTATGCCTCAAAAAGAAGATATATTATTTGGTTTAGCTGCTATTAAAAATTTAGGAGAATCTGCCATTGAAAATATATTAGAAGCGAGAGAAAAAGCGGGGGGAAAATTCCTAAATTTTGCTGATTTTATCG
>NZ_VRZC01000052.1 GCF_016743215.1 Geminocystis sp. GBBB08 | reverse complement strand
TACGCCTGTAACCCAAATAACAAAAGGCTTTGACGAGATTAAAGTATTTCTTCTGAAATCATTATTATGTAACCATTCTAAAAAAGATACCAAATGGGTTCTATAAATCTTGCTAACAAGGGGCTTAAGTCCCTTGCCTGTACTTCGCTTATGTGAAAATTGCTATAAAATCTATTTTAGGTGAGAAATTATCAATTTTAGTAACTATTGCCTGAAGAATTTAGAATTTAGCCATTGCCCAGTGCCCAGTGCATCGTTGCCCGAAGAATTTGGAAATGATTTGAGTTTGAGAGTTAAGCTAAAACGCATTTAACTGACATTTTTTTCCTAACTCCTAACAAGGGGTTTAAACCCTTTGCCTTTTGACTCAAATATTTACCTTTTTTCTTTTCCCTCCCCACCTTTGAAGGGAGGATAAAGGGTCAATTCAGATACTTTCCTAGCTTGGAATTAAATTAAAATTCAAAATCTAATTGTCAGAAAATTCAGCGTCAATCACATCATCACCGCCATTATTGGGGTTAGTGTCATTTGTGCCTGTAGTATCAGCTCCTGGAGTTGCACCACCAGACTGCTGATAAATGTTAGTGCCGATAGTATATAACAATTGTTGTAATTCGGGCATAAGGGTTTTGATTTTCTCATCATCTTCTTGAGCTACAGCATCTTTCAGATCTTTAATCAATCCTTCAGCTTTAGTTTTATCATCACCAGAAACTTTTTCCCCTAATTCGGTTAGTTGTTTTTCAGCTTGATATACTAAAGAATCCGCTTGATTTTTACGCTCAATCGCATCCCGTTTTTCTTTATCGGCTGCTGCATTCTTTTCTGCTTCTTTCACCATACGATCAACTTCATCTGAAGGTAAAGTAGAAGCACCAGTAATACTAATTGATTGTTCTTTACCAGTACCTTTGTCCTTAGCAGTTACATTTAAAATACCGTTAGCGTCAATATCAAAAATAACTTCAATTTGAGGTACGCCTCGGGGTGCAGGAGGAATGCCATCTAAACGAAAAGTGCCTAAACTCTTGTTATCTTTAGAAAATTCTCGCTCACCTTGTAAAACATGAATTTCTACATTACTTTGGCCATCTACTGCCGTAGAGAAGGTTTCTGATTTTTTGGTAGGAATAGTGGTGTTTCTGGGGATAATTTTAGTCATGACACCCCCAAGGGTTTCAACACCAAGAGAAAGAGGAGTTACATCTAATAACAGAATATCTTTGACTTCTCCTGCTAAAACACCCCCTTGAATAGCCGCACCCACCGCTACCACTTCATCAGGGTTAACGGTTTGATTAGGCTCTTTTCCAAGAACTTTTTTCACTACTTCTTTAACAGCAGGGATACGAGTTGAACCACCAACTAATACAACTTCATCAATATCACTAGCACTAAGTTTAGAATCTTTAAGGGCATTTTGAACAGGAATAGCACAACGATCAATTAAATCAGCACATAACTCTTCAAATTTAGCACGAGTTAAAGTTAATTCTAAGTGTTTTGGTCCGTCTTGAGTAGCGGTGATGAAGGGTAAGTTAATCTCCGCTTGAGAGACGCTAGATAATTCAATTTTAGCTTTTTCCGCCGCTTCGGTTAATCGTTGTAAAGCCTGTTTATCTTTGCGTAAATCAATACCTTCTTTTGCTTTAAAGTCTGCTGCTAAAAAGTCAACGATTTTTTTATCAAAGTCATCACCACCTAAGTGAGTATCTCCAGATGTGGCTAAAACTTCAAATACACCGTCACCTACTTCTAAGACAGAAACGTCAAAAGTACCACCACCCAAGTCAAATACTAAGATAGTCTCATTACTTTTTTTATCTAAACCATAAGCTAAAGATGCGGCGGTTGGCTCGTTAATAATACGTTTAACTTCAATACCCGCTATTTTTCCTGCGTCTTTGGTGGCTTGACGTTGAGAGTCGTTAAAGTAAGCAGGTACAGTAATTACGGCCTCTGTAACGGTTTCTCCTAAATATTTACTCGCATCTTCTACTAATTTGCGCAAAACTTGGGCTGAAATTTCTTCTGGTGAAAATTGTTTACCTTGAGAAGGAGAATCTAACTTAACATTGCCATTAACATTTAAGACTTTATAAGATACTTCTGTTGTTTCGTTAGTAACTTCATCATATTTTCTCCCAATAAAACGTTTAACGGAATAAAAAGTATTTTCGGGATTCATTACCCCTTGACGTTTGGCAATTTGTCCTACTAGGCGATCGCCATTTTTAGCATATGCAACCACAGAAGGAGTGGTTCTAAAACCTTCAGCGTTAGCAATTACAACAGGTTTACCACCTTCCATTACAGCGACACAAGAGTTAGTTGTGCCTAAATCAATACCTACGACTTTTCCCATAATATATATTTTTCCTTTTTATTTTAATATATGTAATTTACAATAGTTTAAGTAATTAAAATTGATAAAAGTCTATTGTTGTGCAATATATTAATGATTTATATATCAATTATTAATTTTCTATTCCTATATTGAAGGAAAGTAACCCCTTTAAGGTAGTGTAGTTTTCCGTACCTAGAATAAGAAAGAGATTTTAATTGTTAACGGATACCTACTCATTTTTAAACAAAGATCACCTGAGTTCGATAAAAGAATTCTTGAGGTTAATAGGTTTCAGGTGACAGGTTGCCGGTTAACAATTTCTTTATTTAGATCAATTAATTATTTAATTTAATTTTGATAAAATCAATTTGAATAACTTTTTTACTAATTCTTTACCTGATACCTAATACCAGATACCGTCACACCTTATCCTAACCGATAATTTTATGTCGAACTGAGGTAAGATCATTTACCTATTCCCGATTAAGTCAGGGAATACTTGCTGTACGGCTGGATGTACTAATTGATGATACTGTATATTTAACCCTTGAGCCAAACTTGCATCTTGTTTTAATGCCCCAATGCCTTGGTTGGCTAGTTTTAAAACATAAAGTAAAGTATTGTTATTGAGTGCTTGAGTAGCTGTCCAAGGCACAGCCCCCGGAAGGTTAGGAATACCTAAATGAATTACTCCTTCTTCTGTGTAGCTAGGATTACTATGAGAAGTGGGTCGTAATGTTTCGATGCAACCTCCTTGATCTACAGCCACATCCATAATTACTGAACCTTCAGACATGGTTTTTACTAATTCCCGTGAAACGAGGATAGGGGCTTTTTTACCCGTAATTAATACTGCACCAATTAATAGATCAGCTTTAATTACACTTTGGGCTATATGTTGAGAATTACTATATAATAATTCGACTCTCGATCCGAAAAGGGTTTCTAAGTAAGCTAATCTATCAATATTTACATCTAAAATAGTAACTTTTGCTCCCATTCCCACAGCAATTTTAGCCGCTTCTGTGCCAACAATCCCCCCCCCTAAAATAACCACATTTCCTTGGGATACTCCCGGTATTCCTCCGAGTAGAACACCTTTGCCACCTTGTTGTTTTTCTAAGTACCTCACCCCAATTTGTACCGCTAATTTACCTGCAATGATACTCATAGGAGTTAATAAAGGTAGTCTGCCATCAGCTAATTGTACAGTTTCATAAGCGATCGCCGTCACTCCACTTTTAAGGAGAAATTCTGTTAAACTACGATCGGCAGCTAAATGAAGATAGGTAAATAATATTTGTCCCTGATGGATATAATCATACTCCGAAGCAAGAGGCTCTTTGACTTTAATGATTAATTCTTGATTCCATGAGTTTTGAGTATCAACGATAGTTGCCCCAGCTTTTTGATAATCTTCGTTACTAAAACCTGAGCCTATTCCCGCATTTTCTTCCATAAAAACCTGATGATTTTGTTGGGTTAAAACTTTAACACTAGCCGGAGTTAAACCAACTCGAAACTCTTGATCTTTAATTTCTTTAGGAACACCAATTTTCATTTTAATTTTTTCTGAGAATCTTTAATCAAGATCAAATTATAATCCTTGGGTAGGTTTGAGATAACAGTTAGAATAAGAAATAACCTTTATCGCTTTTTCCATCTTTGCCTTACTCCTTTTAAGGGGAGTTCCAAGAAATACACACAAAATCAAAGAATCGAAACTGATATTATCTTATTTTCTTCAATTTATAAAACTTCAATGACCACAGAAACGATTAAATTACCACGCACCAGCGAATCTGAACAACTTAAGAAAATTCGTCATACCACTTCTCATGTCATGGCGATGGCTGTACAAAAATTATACCCTAATGCTCAGGTGACGATCGGTCCTTGGACAGAAAACGGTTTTTATTATGATTTTGATTTGTCCGAACCTTTAACAGAAAAGGATTTGAAGGCAATCAAGAAAGAAATGATTAAAATTATTAACCGTAAATTACCAGTAATTCGAGAAGTTGTTACTAGAGAAGAAGCCCAAATTAGGATCAAAAATATTAACGAACCCTATAAATTGGAGATTTTAGACAGTATTAAAGATGATACTATCACAATATACCATTTAGCTGAAGAATGGTGGGATTTATGTGCAGGTCCTCACGTTGACTCCACCGCCGACTTAAATCCGAAGGCGATCGAACTTGAAAGTATTGCAGGAGCTTACTGGCGAGGTGATGCAAATAATAAACAATTACAAAGATTATACGGTACTGCATGGGAAACCCCCGAACAATTAGCCGAATATAAAAGACGTAAAGAAGAAGCCCTAAAACGGGATCACCGTAAACTAGGCAAAGAATTGGGTTTATTTATTTTCGCAGATCCTGTTGGTCCGGGTTTGCCACTTTGGACACCAAAAGGCACTCTAATTCGCTCAACTTTAGAGGATTTCTTGAAAAAAGAGCAAACGAAACGGGGTTATTTACAAGTTGTTACTCCTCATATTGGTAGAGTCGATTTATTTAAAATTTCTGGTCATTGGCAAAACTACAAAGAAGATATGTTTCCTATGATGGCTGATAACGAAGAAGAAGCAGAAAAAGAAGTCGGTTTCGTCTTAAAACCCATGAATTGCCCTTTTCACATTCAAATTTATAAAAATGAATTGCGATCGTATCGTGAATTACCTATGCGTTTAGCGGAATTTGGGACAGTGTATCGTTATGAACAGTCAGGAGAATTAGGGGGTTTAACAAGGGTTAGAGGCTTTACTGTTGATGATTCTCACCTGTTTGTAACTCCTGATCAACTTGAGTCAGAATTTTTCAATGTGGTTGACTTAATTTTATCAGTATTTAAGAGCCTACAACTAAAGAATTTTAAAGCTCGTTTAAGTTTCCGTGATCCTAATTCTGACAAATATATAGGAGGTGATGAAGTGTGGGAAAAAGCTCAAAATGCGATCCGTAACGCCGTCAAACATCTCGATATGGATTATTTTGAAGCAGAAGGAGAAGCCGCTTTTTATGGGCCAAAATTAGACTTTATTTTTCAAGATGCCTTAGAAAGAGAATGGCAATTAGGAACAGTTCAAGTTGATTACAATTTACCTGAACGTTTCGATCTTGAATATACTGCCCCTGATGGTACTCGTCAACGTCCGATTATGATTCATCGAGCCCCCTTTGGCTCTTTAGAGCGTCTTATCGGCATTTTAATTGAAGAATATGCAGGGGATTTCCCACTATGGTTAGCACCTATTCAAGCTCGTTTAATGCCGGTTAGCGGTGATTTTTATGGGTATGCTCAAGAAGTCTGTCAAAAAATGCTACTTGCTGGTATTCGTGCTGAAGTAGATAATAGTAACGAAAGATTAGGTAAGATGATTCGTAACGGTGAAAAACAGAAAATTCCTGTTATGGCGGTAGTTGGAGCTTCTGAAGTCGAAAACAATACCCTTAATATTCGTACCCGTGCTTCTGGGGAATTAGGTGAAATTGCTTACACAGAAGTAATCGAAAAAATGGCTAATGCCATCGCAAATCACGGCAACTTTTAAAGAATGAAGAATGAGTCTGAGGAATTACGAGCAAAATGCCTGTTTCACGAGGAATGAGGAATATAAAATAGCTTTGTAATAAATTTTAAAGCTAAAAATAAACATTCAAGAAATTGAACAAAAAAGTCAGATAAAATCAAATTTATAGTTCATTTGAATTAACGTTATCTGTTATCTAAGTAGGTAAGTAAAATTAATTGTGGATTTTATTTTTCCCAAGCCCTTGACAACAATGCAAGGCAAGAGGTTTAAACCCCTTGTTACCCATTGCCTATATACAATTAATTTTGCTCAAGTACTTAAAATAAATTTTACAGTGAGTTTTGAGTTGATGTACAGAATCTAAATATTACTTATTACTTAATTAAATTGAATATACCAAACTCCATAACTTTAATTAGAATTATTCTTGTTATTCCTTTAATATATTTATTATATCAACCAGAAAATAATTATCAATGGATAGCCCTCGCTATTTTTATCATCGCAGCTTTAACAGATTGGTTAGATGGTTATTTAGCTCGAAAATTGAATCAAATCACCGAATTAGGCAAATTTTTAGACCCTTTAACCGATAAAATCCTCGTAATTGCTCCTTTTTTAGTTTTAATCGAACGTCAACAAATACCCGCATGGGCAGTATTAATAATTATTGTCAGAGAAATTGTCATTGCAGGATGGAGAGTTAATCCTCAATTGGCGAAACAAGACAATATTTCAGGTGCAAATATTTGGGGAAAACTCAAAACGGTTATGCAAATTATCGCTATTAGCCTACTCATTATTCCTTTATCAGACATTTGGCAAACATTTGGTTTAATCTCTTTTTGGATAGCCTTATTTTTAACGATTATTTCTGGTTT
Source organism: Geminocystis sp. GBBB08 (assembly GCF_016743215.1). GTDB lineage: Bacteria > Cyanobacteriota > Cyanobacteriia > Cyanobacteriales > Cyanobacteriaceae > Geminocystis. The sequence goes on along the minus strand of NZ_VRZC01000052.1, from coordinate 16,540 downwards.
AATCTATATCATTCCAATTCAAAAAGACTTTAAATAGTTATTCTACTTTATTAAGGAGGATCAGGTAGGATTTAAGTATAGTATATTTGTGTTATTTTATGATTGGTCAAAAAAATTATTAAAAAAATGTTACGAAATGTCAAGATTTACTACTAAAATGATAAAAAGAAAAATGTAGAAGAAGAAAAAATTAGATGCGAATAGCCATAGCAGGTGCAGGATTAGCCGGACTTTCTTGCGCAAAATATTTAGCAGATGCAGGACATACACCTATTGTTCTTGAAAGACGTGACGTTTTAGGCGGAAAAGTTGCCGCATGGAAAGATAAGGATGGAGACTGGTATGAAACAGGACTTCATATCTTTTTTGGTGCTTACCCCAATATGTTGCAATTATTCCATGAGTTAGGTATTGAAGATCGTTTACAATGGAAAGAACACTCGATGATTTTCAATCAACCTGATAAACCCGGTACTTATTCAAGGTTCGATTTTCCCGATCTTCCCGCTCCTATTAATGGTTTAGTGGCCATTTTACGCAATAATGATATGTTAACGTGGGGCGAAAAAATAAAATTTGGCTTAGGTTTGTTACCAGCAATCATTAAAGGACAAGAATATGTTGAAGAAATGGATCAATATTCATGGTCACAATGGATGGCAAAACAAAACATTCCTCCTAGGATTGAGAAAGAAGTTTTTATCGCTATGTCAAAGGCTTTGAACTTCATTAATCCTGATGAAATTTCTGCTACTATACTCTTAACAGCTTTAAATCGCTTTTTACAAGAAAAAAATGGCTCAAAAATGGCTTTCTTAGACGGTTCACCTACAGAAAGATTATGTCAGCCCATTGTGGACTATATCACCCAAAGAGGAGGACAAGTCCGTTTAAATGCACCTCTCAAGGACATTTTATTAAATGAAGATGGTAGCGTCAAAGGCTTTTTATTACGAGGTTTAGATGGTGCTGAAGATGAAATTTTGATCGCCGATGTTTATGTTTCTGCGATGCCTGTTGATCCTTTGAAAGTAATTTTACCCCCCCCATGGAAAGAAAATCCCTTTTTTCAAAAATTAGAAGGTTTGGAAGGAGTCCCAGTTATAAATTTACATTTGTGGTTTGATCGCAAACTTACCAATATTGATCATCTTTTATTTTCTAGATCGCCTTTATTGAGTGTTTATGCTGATATGAGCAACACTTGTAAAGAATATAGCAATCCTGATAAATCAATGTTAGAGTTAGTTTTAGCACCGGCGGAGGATTGGATTAGCAAATCCGATGAAGAAATTATTGAAGCCACAATGGTGGAATTAAAACAGTTATTTCCCCAACATTTTAACGGTGATAACCCAGCTAAAGTTTTAAAATCTCATGTAGTGAAAACCCCGAGATCCGTATATAAAGCGACACCAGGAAGACAAGCCTATCGTCCTTCTCAAAAAACACCCATCTCTAACTTTTATTTAGCAGGAGATTTCACCATGCAGGAATACTTAGGAAGTATGGAAGGAGCAGTATTATCAGGTAAACGTACAGCCGAAGTGGTAACTAAAGATTATCCTGTTACTATGATTAAACAACCTGCTCTAGTGTAACATCGTAGCTTGAGTAAAGGAAAGTACCACCCAACACCCTAAAATATTAGATCTTGATCATATTTAGGAAAAGAAGGAACAAATCCCTTACTACAAGCCACTTAAAAATTTTTTGTACCAAAAGTCTCTGAAAAATAAATAATACTGACATCTTGCACCTTAAGAAAAACATCTCGGTTTTTAGGTTTTAGGTTAAGAAAAAAGAGTTAATTTTAGGCTAACAAAAAAAATCTTAATTGTTGCCTCAACCCTTAAAATAGTCAAAAATCATCAAACCTGACATCTACTACCGGCCACCTTTTACTTAGTTTTTATGTAAAGAGTGCAAAATGTGAGTAATAAATTACGGTAAATTAAATGACAATGCAACCAAAAATCAAAAATTTGGATTTTGCAAAGTCAATCTAACCTACATTTAGATCTAATTTCGTGATGAAAATGGATCAGAAAGTGAGACAATACTATAGAATCGTCATTATTCTTATTTTTAAACTTATATTTAGCTAACTATTTCAGCAGGGATGAATGCTGCAACTGCATAAAAAATTACAACCTAAACAACCCTTAGCCTCCCTAGAGGAATCTTATGAATACTGTCGTCAAATCACGGCAAAATATTCTAAAACCTTCTATTTAGGCACATTATTAATGCCTAAACAAAAACGAAGTGCTATCTGGGCGATATATGTATGGTGTCGGCGTACAGATGAATTAGTAGATGGCCCTCAAGCCAAGTTAACAACTCCTGAAACCCTAGATTTATGGGAACAACAGTTAGAATCAGTCTTCGCTGGGCAACCTATAGATGATCCTGATGTGGCTTTAGTGGATACTCTTGAGCGTTTTCCGATGGAGATTCAACCTTTTCGTGATATGATTGCTGGGCAGAGAATGGACTTATACCGTAACCGTTATGAAACTTTTGAGGAGTTAAAACTTTATTGTTACCGTGTCGCTGGTACTGTAGGTTTAATGTCTTCCTCTGTCTTGGGAATCGATGAAACTTATTTAAACGCCCCTTGGTATCATGATTCAGCCTATATCCCAAAAGAAGAAGCTATCGACTTGGGGATTGCTAATCAATTAACTAACATTCTTCGAGACGTAGGAGAAGATAGGGGCAGAAATCGTATCTATTTACCTTTAGAAGATTTAGCAAGGTTTAACTATACTGAAGAAGACTTATTCAAAGGTGTCATTGACGATCGCTGGTGTAATTTAATGCAATTCCAAATTGATCGTGCAAAACAATATTACGAATCAGCTGAAAGCGGTATTAAAGCCTTAAATCCTGATGGACGTTGGCCGGTGTGGTCGGCTTTGATGTTATATCAAGGTATTCTCGATATAATTAAAAAAAATAACTATGATGTTTTTCAATATCGTGCTTTTGTTCCAACTCCAAACAAAATGCTTTGTTTACCCGTAGCATGGTTAAGGGCACAGGTTTTATAAGTAATGTAATAATTAGCAAGGGGTTTAAACCCCTCATTCTATCAAATTCGGATAATAACTTATAATAAAACTTTGCGTTTTTCTTTGGCTCTTTGCGAAAAATTTTACTATAATTAGGGGTTCCTGTTGGAAATCAGAAAGTTATTAAAATTAAAGGTTATAGATACTTTAAAACCACAGATAAGAAGCGATCTCCAAAAGTAACACACGATTCAATTTACTTTTCTAAATATAGCTAAACTTTTTTTGATGACTTATATATAAAGATTCTTGATTTTTATTTTAAGCACATTTGAAATGCAAATTTTCAGGGATAAAAATAGGGTATGTATCCCAACTATCTCCTAATATTATATTGATGGTTTTATCTCGATCTAAAGCATATAATAATTCTCCAAAAATAGCACTTATATTTGCTCTATTTATTTCATCAATTACTAACAAATATTTATGCTTATCTTTATTTTTTTTATCTTGTTCTATTTTCCGCAATAACTGAATCTCAGATTATTAATATAAGTAGTTGTGGATAATGAATAATAAATTTTTTGTGTAAAACCTTAGATTGATACTTTTCTTGATGATAAAATTTGATAAAGGTGCGTTATATTTTTTTAACACACCCTAATTTTTTATAGTCGATTTTCGATGGCTTTTTCCCAAGTATCAGTTATAGTTTTAACATCTAAGTTAATCAGATTATTAATCATTAAATTTGTTGATTTTACTTCACCGATTTTTTGCCAATTATCACCTAATTTTTCCGTTAATAAACTTTCCCAAAGATTTTTATTTTCAGGATTAATCGAAATAATAATTAAACTAGCTAATTCTCCGAATAACACCTTATCTAAACGGGCATTAATTTTAGGTAAAGTAACTTTAGCACCTAATTTTCCACTGATACAAGATTCTGCTAACGCCACAGATATTCCTCCTTCAGTGACATCATGGGCAGATTTTACTAAACCTTGACGAATACCATCACGGCAAACCTCTTGCACTTGTTTTTCTAACTCATAATCCAACTCAGGAGGTTTTCCTGCTACGGTGTCATGAATAGTGGCTAAATATTCCGATGCACCGAAACTGGGGTTAAATTTACCTAAAATATAGATTAAATCTCCTTCTTGTTGCCAACCTTGCCCACAAATTTTGTTAATATCAGGTATCAAACCTACCATACCAATGACAGGAGTCGGATAAATCGGTTGAGGATTACCTTCAGAGTCTATGGTCTCATTATATAATGATACGTTACCACCAGTAACAGGAGTCTGAAACTCTCTACACGCTTCAGAAATTCCTTGACAAGCGTGATGTAATTGCCAATAACCGATAGGTTTTTCAGGGCTTCCAAAATTAAGGTTATCTGTAACTGCAATAGGTTCAGCACCAACACAACTCAAGTTACGCGCGGCTTCGGCAACCGCTAATTTTGCCCCTAAATTTGGCTCTAAATATACATAACGAGGGTTACAATCGGTGGTTGCAGCGATACCTGTCTTAGCTAATTGGGGTTTACCGTTAACAGGGCGCACTCTGATAATAGCGGCATCTGCTCCACCCGGAAGCATAACAGTGTTATTCTGTACTTGATGATCATATTGGCGATATATCCATCTTTTTGAAGCAATACTAGGAGTGTCTAATAAAGTTAACAGAATTTGCTCCCAATTTTGCTCCTTTACACCGTTTTTCTCGACTTCTGGTAATTCTTCTTCTCTCCAAGCCCATGCTTTCATAGCATATTCTGGCGGATTTGTCAAGACTTTATGGTGATAAATTGGTGTATTATCTGCTAAGGCTGTGGAAGGCACTTCGGCGGCGATCGCATTTTTATGTAGTATTCTAACAATGGACTCAGGGATGACTTTACCTGCTACAACGGCATGAAGTCCCCATTTCTCAAAGATGTCAATTAATTCTTGCTCTCTCCCTTTATGGGCTACAAAAAGCATTCTTTCTTGAGATTCTGACAGCAGATACTCATAGGGTATCATGGCTTTTTCCCTAGCAGGAATTTTGTCTAAATCTAACTCAATGCCAACGCCTCCTTTTGCCGCCATCTCTGATGTTGAGCAAGTAATACCAGCTGCCCCCATATCCTGTGCAGCGACAACAGCACCAGTTTTAAAGGCTTCTAAACAGGCTTCTATCAAGGATTTTTCGAGGAAAGGATCTCCTACTTGTACTGCGGGACGATCGTCCATAGATTCATCTGTCAATTCCGCACTGGCAAAACTTGCGCCTCCCATGCCGTCTCTACCGGTAGTCGAACCCACATATAATACAGGATTACCGATACCTGAAGCCCCAGCTTTAACTATATCATCAGTTTCCATCAACCCGATTGCCATAGCATTGACCAGGGGATTCCCACTATAAGCGGAGTTGAAATAAACTTCACCGCCAACGGTGGGTACGCCTACGCAATTACCATAGTGTGATATACCTTCTACAACTCCTTTGAAAATTCTCCTAGTGTGGGGATTATCTAAATTTCCGAAGCGCAAAGAGTTTAAAATAGCGATGGGACGTGCCCCCATAGTAAATATATCCCTTAAAATGCCCCCTACTCCCGTTGCTGCTCCTTGAAAAGGCTCGATGGCACTAGGATGATTGTGAGATTCGATCTTGAATGCTACCCTTAAACCATTGCCAAAATCTACTACTCCGGCATTTTCTCCTGGCCCTACTAAAATGCGATCGCCATCACTAGGAAACTGTGATAGTAAAGGTTTTGAATTTTTATAACAACAATGTTCTGACCACATTACTCCAAACATACCTAACTCGGCTTTGTTAGGATGTCTGCCTAATCTGTTGACGATTTCTTCATATTCTGTGGGTTTAATGCCTTCAGCGGCGATTTCTTGAGGGGTAAAGGGTACGGACATATTTTTTTGAGATTAATTGACTTAATAACAATATATCAGCACAATTAAAAATTAGCAATTAGCAATTAACAATTATTTTGATTATTAACTAAACTTAAAAGTACGATTTTTTTTTAAGGATAGTTAAGGGAAATCTCTTCTACCTTTATTAAACATTAAAAAATAAACTATTAGACTTACATGGGCTTACAAAAAAAATATTTTAAAATTTTATTACTTTTTCTTAGTATTAGTTTTGCTTTATCAGGATGTTTTAATAATAGAAGGTCACAGTGCGATCAAATTATAAATGTTAGTAATCAATTAGCCGAAGTAACTCAAAGTAATTTAGCCACAAAAGATTTAACTAAAATACTTGAAATAGCTGATATTTTTGATCAATCAGCCCAGTTAATTTTAGATAAAAAAATTACAGATGAACCATTATCAGAATTTAGTCAAAAATTAGCTAAAATATATCAAAATTATGCCATAGTAACCCGTAATTTTATTACATCTTTTCAAAATAAAGACACTGAAAATGCCGTTATTTATCAACAACAAGTGATCAATTTATCTCAAGAACAAGAAAATTTAGTTAATAATATCAATAGCTATTGTCAGGAAAATTAATAAGATTATGATCAACGAAACCCTTATACACTTTATCAGCCCGACTTGGTTCAAAAGTCGTTGTGATTCTCAAAATTTAACTCAAAACCATAATTAATAATTAAGTGTAGCAATTTTTATGGTCAAAAATCAAAAATTATCAAACTATATGAATAGAAAAACTCAGAAAATAAATCAAAATTTACGTTTGCTCATAATTATTTTTATTCCTCTGACGATAATTTTATATTTATTAAGGGGATTTGGCTTATTCGGTTTTTTACCCGGCGGAATATTATTATTCTTTATCATCGCTTCCATATTTATATTAATCAGTTTTTTGATCACAAAAACCTATTGAACTGGTTTTAAGAATTAAGTAATAGAGAATAGTGAATAATAAATAGAGATTCTATAGTAAATAGTCAATAATTAGGTAACAATCAATAGATAATAATGAATAATAAATAAAGAATTAATAGATGATAACCAATAATTGAAAGCAATAGAATCGACATTTTGTCAGTCGTGCTAATTTCTGATTCTTGATTCCTATTCCATGATATAATTTGAAAAAGTAATACTCGTAAAATATTACGGGAAGTGATTTCCCCAACCAAATTCACTATTGAAAATGACCAAATTTGTATTTGTAACTGGTGGTGTCGTTTCTAGTATAGGTAAAGGCATTGTTGGTTCTAGTTTAGGACGTTTACTCAAATCTCGCAATTATTCTGTATCTATCCTTAAACTCGATCCCTATATTAATGTAGATCCGGGTACAATGAGTCCTTATCAACATGGGGAAGTATTTGTTACTGATGATGGTGCTGAAACTGACTTAGATTTAGGGCATTATGAGCGTTTCACCGATACTTCTTGTTCTCGTCTTAATAGTGTCACTACGGGTTCAATTTATCAAGCCGTAATCAATAAAGAAAGGCGTGGTAACTATCAAGGGGCAACGGTGCAAGTTATTCCCCATATTACTAATGAAATAAAAGAGCGTATTCATCGAGTCGCTAAAAATCGAAATCCGGATGTTGTTATCACGGAAATTGGTGGTACGGTGGGAGACATTGAATCTTTACCTTTCCTTGAGGCAATTCGTCAATTTCGTAAAGATGTAGGTCGTGATAATGTTTTATACCTACACGTTACTCTTATTCCTTGGATTGCCGCCGCCGGAGAATTAAAAACTAAGCCCACTCAACACTCTGTGAAAGAATTGCGATCGCTCGGTATTCAACCAGATGTGTTAGTATGCCGTTGTCATCGAAATATTCCTAGCAATATTAAGGAAAAAATTGCTGAATTTTGTGATGTGCGTAGTGAAGCAGTAATTACTTCCTCTGATGTTAGCAGTATTTATGAAGTGCCTTTAACTTTAGAAAAAGAAGGATTAGCCGAACAAGTATTAAAATTATTACGGTTAGAAAATCGTCTCCCAGATTTAGAAAAATGGGAAAATTTAGTTCAAAAAATGCAACATCCTGAGCGTAAACTAAAAATTGCCATCGTGGGTAAATATATAAAACTTAGTGATGCTTATTTATCCGTAGTAGAAGCCTTAACTCATGCCGGTATTAACGAATCAGCCGAAATTGAATTACTGTGGGTAGATGCTGAAGGTATAGAATCACAAGAAGCGACAAACTATCTTAGTGATGTTGATGGAATACTTGTACCCGGGGGCTTTGGAAATAGAGGAGTTGACGGTAAAGTTAAAGCGATTCAATATGCTAAAGAAAATAAAATACCTTTTTTGGGTTTATGTTTAGGAATGCAGTGCAGTGTTATTGAATGGGCCAGAAATACCGCTCATTTAGATAAAGCCAATAGTGCTGAATTTGACGAAGAAACCCCCTATCCTGTCATTAACTTGTTACCAGAACAACAGGACGTGGTTGATTTAGGTGGTACAATGCGTTTAGGGTTATATCCTTGTCGTTTAGTGCCTGATACTTTAGCTTATTCGTTATATAAAGAAGAAGTAATTTATGAGCGTCATCGTCATCGCTACGAATTTAATAATGCTTTTCGTTATCAGTTTTTGGAAACAGGCTATCAAATTAGTGGCACTTCTCCTGACGGTAGATTAGTAGAAATTATCGAGTTACCCAATCATCCATTTTTCCTTGCCACTCAATTTCATCCGGAGTTTAAATCCCGCCCTAGCCAACCTCATCCTTTATTTTTAGGGTTTATTAAGGCCTGTTTGGCAATTAATTAGGATATAATTGATTGCTTTTTTTTTCTCGCAAAGGCGCAAAGGCGCAAAGTAGTTTAAATCTAACACTGTTAAAGTATCGCAAAGAAATGTTAGTCACATCATATATAGCGTTTTTCATTATGATGAGATCTCTATAACTTTTGTTAACAAAGGGCTTAAGCCCCTTGCCCGTACCTTGCCTCGCTTATGTGAAAATTGCTATATTAATTATTTATTATTCACTAATTGAGTTAAAAATCAACAAAAAACCTATTTATTAATAGAAAAATAACTATTAAATTTTAAACGAAAAATAGGATTGCTTTTCCATAAAAAATAAAGATAAATTCCAGTAATAATTAATAAACAAATAAAACCTAAAGTATTATAAGTATTGATAATTTGATTAATACTCCAGCCTACTTCATGATTTAAAACGTTTAAATCACCTCCAGAATCACCTCTACCTCCCCAAAAAGTACCCCAAGGAATTTGCTCTTTTCCTACGCTTATTCGATGCCATTTTGTAAAACTTCCCCAAAAAGAAGTTGCACCAATTATTAAAGCAATAAAACGCCAAAATTCCCAATAAAATCTATCTGGTAAACGCCAATAAAAGGAAATAATTAAGAGAGTGCTTAGATAAAATTCTCCGCCAATTCCACCAAAATATAATAACATTTGATAGTTAGTGTAAGAGGTTTTCCATGTTAAAATAAATTGAATAATGACCAGAATAACTGATATTATCATCGTATTTTTTTTCCGTTCTTTCCAACCACTATAAAAAGTTAAAAAAAGTAAAGTTAAAATACCAAAATAAACAAATAATGAGCGATCATCTGATATAATTGTTCCAGCAAATGTCACCATGGCACGATAACCAGAAAACCATGCTATAGTTCCATGACCAAATTCATGAACCCCCATACTAATAAACCATGCTAAAGGTTCGACAAAATTAATCACAAAAGCCATTAAAAAAGCGATGGGTAAAGCATAAGTATTAGTATTAATTTTTGCTTCTGCTAAAAGAATTGCTGTATTATATTTTTGAGCTTTATGAGCATTAATTCCCGTACAAATTTTAAGTTTTTCTTCCCAAATTAAGTTATTTTTATGATCAAAATTTGAGATTATTACAGCTCTTTCAGCATCTTTTAAAATATGTTTAAGATTATCATAAATTATTTTAGTTAATACTTCTTTTTTGACTATTTTAACATTATTAATAACTACTTGTAAATATTGAGGATAAGATATTACTTTGATTTTAATACCTAAATTTTTCAACTGATGATTAATAGTTTTAGTTAAATAATTATCATATTCTTTTTTTTCTTTATTGATTTGATTTTCTTGATCATTTTGATAAAATTGTATAAGTTGAGAATGAGCGTGTTTTAAATCAATTAAATCTTGTTTATTACCTGTTTTTAATTTTTCCCCGACAAGTTTATAATAACTTTCTTCAATATCAGGCAATGTTGCTTCTGAAGTAAGATTAAGTATTTTATAACATTCTTCAAAGGTTAAGTTATCCATTTGTTTACAAAAATATAATTATTAATCTCTATTCACAATACACAATAGATTTCTTTTAGAAGTTGCCGTAATAAACAGTGTTTTAATCTTGGTATTTCTAGGTTTGAGAATTTTAACAATTAATAATTCCCTATTGCTCATTCCTCATTATTACTAACTTCCTTGAATAGCAATTTGAATTAACTCTATTTTATAGCCATCAGGATCTTCTACGAAAGCAATTATTGTTGAACCATGTTTCATGGGGCCTGGTTCTCTTGTCACTTTACCTCCTTTTGCCTTAATTTGCTCACAAGTGATGTAAATATCATCAACTCCTAAAGCAATATGACCATAACCGTTACCAATATTATAACTATCGGTATCCCAATTATAAGTAAGTTCGATAACAGTGTTAGAAGCCTCATCCCCATAACCCACAAAAGCGAGAGTAAATTTACCATCAGGATAATCTTTTTGACGTAATAATTTCATTCCCAAAACATTGCAGTAAAAATCAAGGGATTTTTCAAGATGCCCAACTCGTAACATTGTGTGTAAAATACGCATAATCAATAATTAGTAATTAATAATCAATAATTATATATTATCAATTTTATTGGTTCTTAGTTGCAAAAATAAAATCTAAGGTTATCTCAAAAGTTTTATCCTTATTATTAACAGGTATAATGTTAATTACTTTAATAAATTCTCGCAAATAAAAACGACATTCAGAAGGTGATAAATCACTCCAAAACTGAGCATTAGAAAAAGTAGAAGCAATTTTTTCTAAATTATCAGGAGGTAATTGTGCTATTTTTTGTTTTAGTTGAGCAATTTCTAGGTTAATTTTATAAATTCTAAATTGTGCTGTTTCTTCATCTAAAATATTGTTTATAATCAATGGTTTTATTTTTATTAAAATTTCTTCTTTATCTTGTATTTCTTGAGCTAATTGATTTTGGATAAATTGAGGATCTGGTGCATTAATATTGGTAATTAATACTGGAAAATCTCGACAAATTATGTTAATAATTTCCTCAAAAACTTGAGCATATTTAATTGATTTACAACGTACACTATCTTGACATTGAGTAGGAATTAAATATAAATATTTTTCAGGATATTGTTTATTAGTAACTTTAGTTATTTTGTAAGATGATTTACAAATTTTACATTTAACTAACCCTGATAAAGCATAATTTGCAGAGGTGCTTCGAGGTTTAACAAGGCGATGACTTTTCAATATTCTATCAATTTGAGCGGCTTCTTCACGGCTAATAATAGGGGTGTGAGTATCAGCTATAATTTCTTTATTTTTATAAGCTAAATCTCCTCGATAAACAGGATTTTTTAACCAATTAATAGCAGTAGATAAGGCAATTTTTTTGTTATATTTTTGTTCTAAGTATCTGACACTATCACTCACTGAAGAATATAATAAAAAGCGTTCAAAAAAATCTTTGATAATGGGAGAAGTTGCCCTATTTATTACATAACTATCTTTTCCTTTTAAATATCCAAAAGGTGCTTTTCCAGGTGGTGGTAAAGTATTTAAGCGATTATTACTGTGAGATTTCTGTAAATTTCTACTATGATATTTTTTATTGAGATTTTCCCAAATAATCCTTAGTTTTTCTTTTGTTTGACTATCTTTTATTATCTTAAATTTACTACTATTATAATCTTCTTCAATCGCAATAATTTCTATCTCTAATATCTCTATTTTAGCCATCACCTGAGTTGCTTCAGCTAAACTATTACCAAACTCAGATAAACTGCGAATTAATAGATAGTTAGGAGGATTTTTGTTACTATCGAGAATTAAATTTTCTAATTGTTTTCTATTTCCTATATCTTGATAAACCGCCTCAATTTCACAACCCCAATTAAAAGCATCAGGGGTTTTATCAATAATCGGATCAGTATAAGTATAAGCGATAATCAAAATAAGTGAGTAATGAGTAATGAGTTTTACCGATTAATTTCAAAATACCATTCCTAATTTCTAATTTCTAATTTCTAATTTCTAATTTCTAATTCCTAATGGTGTAAAATTTCTTTACCAACAGCTGCGTATTGTTTCCATGCTTGTTTTGCCCTAGAATCATTATAATCTTTTACAGTTTTTCCGTTTTGAGATGCCCTTTCAAAGGCAATTAATAAAGGTATTTCTGTTTTAAATAAAGGTAAATTATCCTTGCTTAAAAATTGTTTTGCCGTTTTACTATTAGTAGTTCTTGAATCAACTTTTGTCAAGAGAATTTTATAATTATTAATATTATGTTTTTTGAAAAATTCTACCGCTTTAATAGTTGCATCTAAATCGAGATGATTTGGAGTTGTCGGAATAATAATTAAATCATTACCCTTAGCTAAATCTACTAAATCTTCTTCTTCAGGACCAGCTTTCATATCAGTTACAATATGTTGATGTTTAGGAATAAATGTAGCCGAACCAGCCTGAGATGCTACAGTAAAAGGTAGATTATCTTCTCTAGCCCATACTAACGCAGAGCGATTGCGATCAGCATCTATTAATAAAGTTGGTTTATCTGTTTGTAAATAAGTTGATAAATGGATGGCTGTAGTTGTTTTTCCGACACCGCCTTTTAATGAAGCAATTGCAATTAACATAATAGTGAATAGTGAATAGTTGATAGTGATTAGTTAATAGTGATTTGGTAATAAATAGTAAATAGTGAATAGTTGATAATTTTATTTCTCTTAATTTCTAATTCATTATTGCCTCATTCTAAATTCTAAATTCCTCATTTCTCATTCCTGATGATGAAAAAAAACTATTGAATAATAGGAGAAATTTTATCAATAACTTCTAAACCGCCATCTGGTTTTACTTTCCATACATCATAAACTCCCACAACATCACCATTTTCATCAATATCAACGTTGCCACTAGCACCTTGATAATTAATTTTCTCTCCTTTGCGCAATAATTCGATCGCCTGACAAGGATCTGTAACTTCTGTACCTTCACCTCCTGATACTTCCCGAATTTTACTTTTAATCGCTTCTCCAGTATTGCTTCCTGCCGATTGGGCGGCTAACATTAATAATATGGTAGCATCCCATGTATGAGGTACAAAAGCCGTAACGGGTTTATCTCCTGTTTTTTCCTTCCATAAAGTGGTAAAATCTGCTAAAGCCTTACCATCTGCCCCCGGCACAGTACCTAATGCACCAGCTATAATTGAAGTACCATCAGCAGTTTTTCCTACTTGTTTCGTGAAATCTTCGGAATAAACTCCATCGGTTAATAATACAGTAACACCTTTACTTAAACCTTGCTTATAAGCCGCTTGTAACAATAAACTGCCTGTTTCTGCATATAAAACCGCCGCTACAGCATCAGGTTGATTTGCAAAAGCCAAACTTGCTTCTGAGTCTAGTGTAGTTGCTTTAGGATCATAACGTACTGGTTGATTCTTATTAAGAATATTGCCTCCTGCCGTGGTAAAAGCATTGATAAATTGTTGCTCAAAGGCGACACCATAATCATTATTAATAACTACCGTAGAAACATTTTTAAACCCTTCTTTCTCAGCTAAAGCGGCTAAGGCTTGGGCTTGGTATGTATCAGGAGGTGCAGTGCGAGCCCAAAATCCATTAAATTCCCCTTTTTTCGCCCTATCTGTAAAAACTGGACTTGTACTACCCGGAGAGATCATCATCACATTATTTCTAACCGCTACATCTAAAGCCGCCGTTGACACACTACTAGCAAATGAACCTACTACTCCTGATACTTTATCAACTTCTGTTAATTTAGTTATAGCAGAACTTCCTGCCACTGGATCAGTTTGATCATCTTCTTTGATAATAGTCACAGGTTTACCATTGACACCACCACAGGCGTTAATAGTATCCACCGCTAATTGAGCCGCAATGGGCATATTTTGACCTATAGAAGACAAATCTCCTGTTATAGGGAATAAAGCACCTAATTTCAAGCCCTCACTTCCTGAAGCGTTGCTATTTGCATTTTGTGTTTGATTGTTGTTACTTGGATTTTCTCCTGTTGTACCAAAGATTCCACAGCCCACAGTTAACCAATTGATACTAATTAATAACGTTAAAAATCTTTTAAGTTGACGGTTTTTCATGATATTTTCTTATACCCGGTTAAGTTTAAATTAAGATCATACCTTACCTTTTCAAATTTGTTTAATTTATTACTGAAAGAACTATTTTAAGTTAAATTGAGAATATAGCAATCCTAAATCATTCGTGAAGAATTAAAAATTAAAAAATAAATCTGTAAATCTTACTATACCTTAAAACTGACCACTGAAAGCTGATAGCTAACACCTCTTTAAATCTCACAAATCACATAGGATTACTATATATAGCATTTCTATAGGAGTTATGAGAAATAAAAAGTTAATTCTCCTTATTTAGGGTGATTTAAATTATCATAAATGATTGAAAATTACTATAGATAAAATTACTATAGTTATGGAATATAAAAAACTATTATTTCCTCTAAAAAATTAAAAATGAAAATGTTAAAACAATATTTATTCTCTTTTTTTCTGTTAACTTTTTTTATCTTTTTTGGTTGTAAATCTAATCAAAATTTAGAAAATATAGAGATAAATATTACTAATAATAAACATCCTATTAATACAGAAATAATTAATTTGCATTCTGATTTTAAGCCTATTACAGGACAAATTATTTATGTGCCGGTGTATTCTAATATTTATCATTCTAATCAACAAAGAAGCCATAATTTAGGTGTAACTGTGACTTTTCATAATATTGATTTAGATAATTCTGTTATTATTAAATCTGTTAAATATTATAACAATCAAGGTGATTTAATTGATAATTATTTAGCTTCTCCTGTTAGTTTAAAACCTCTAGCATCTACTAATTTTTATATCGAAGATAATGATACGAGAGGAGGAGTTGGTGCTAATTTTTTAATTGAATGGGTAGCCGACAAAAAAGTTGCCCAACCTATAGCAGAATCTGTAATGGTTAGTACCGCTAGTACTCAAGGAATATCTTTTATCAGTCAAGGGAGAATTGTCAAGGAATTTTAGCTTTACGGTTGAGGTTCTCAGTAGTGTGTCTTTGCCAGATAATAATTAAGGTTAGGTAACACCTCTTTCAACTATACCTTAAAGCTGACCACTGAAAGCTGATAGCTGATAGCCAACACCTCTAAAAATCTCACAACTCACATAGGATTGCTATAGATTTAATTCATAGTTTCGGATAAACCAGAATCAGGATTTATTTCAGTTTCTAAATGAGGAGGATTAAGTTGATTATTAGTATCATTAGAAGGAGTTATTTTTGGTGCTGATTCTTGTAATTCTCGCTCTCTTTTTTCCCTTTCCATTCTAGCTTGAGCATCTCTTTCTTGACGCTCTTTTTCTAACTGCTGTTGACGTTGTAATCTTTCTTTTTCCAATTGTGCTTGTCGGGCTTGACGCTCTTTTTCCTCCGCTAATCTGGCTTGTCTTTGGGTTTCTTCTTTCTTCTGACGAGCAAGTCGATCAAACTCGGAACCAGCTACAGTAAAATGAATATTAACCTGCACCGAAGCATTATTAACACTAGGAGAAGAAAAACGCATTTGTCGGGCGGCTAACAATGCCTGTCGATTCACCTCCCCGTTACTATGGGGATTAACCACACTTACCCCTAAAACATTACCGCTATTATCCAGATTCACCTTAACAGTGGCTTTGCCTTCTACCCCTTGTAACTCAGAAGGATAAGAAGGATCACAATTAATAATACATTTGATACTTTCAGGGGGGGGAGGAGTTGGTTTAGCTTGGGGGCGTTGTGGCACAGATTGACTGGTAGGAGCGATATTGCTAGGAATACCAGACACCGTATTGCCATTACCTCTACCATTACCTATGCCATTACCACTCCCATTACCATTACCACTCCCATTACCATTACCACTCCCATTACCATTACCACTCCCATTACCATTACCACTAAGGGTATTTCTTAAATTGCCTATTCCTCCCCCTTGATTGCCATTACCACCATTAATAGCACTAGGAGTTTTATTATTACTACGAGTTAGTCTGCCACTGGAAACGGGCATATCTTCACTCACACGTGCAACGGTGGAAGTTTGATTACTATTGCTATTTTCTACCCTTGCTGAGGAGTTGAAACTATTACTCAAAGGGTTATTACTACTATTCTCAATGGGTTTAATCGCACGAGGAGCGTTATTTCTAGCTAGAGTATTACTGCTTAAC
>NZ_VRZC01000051.1 GCF_016743215.1 Geminocystis sp. GBBB08 | reverse complement strand
CTTTATATAAATAACTTAATATTCTGAATCCAGTAAAATCTTAAAATTAATAATTTTCTTGCCATTTCGTGCCAAAAGTTTTATCTAAAAAGTTGAGATGAAAGTATAAGAATTCTTAATGAATCATTTATGGAAAATTTAAGTTATAGTTTAATTCAGAAAATTTTTAATATCTTTTATATTTACATCTCTTTGAGGGAAAGGAATTTCAATTTTAGATTTAGCAAATTCCGTTAAAATTGAACAATTAATATCACTAATAACTCGCTTTCTAGTGTTAATATCATTTAACCAAAATTTTAGCTCAAAATTTAAACTAGAATCACCAAAATTAATAAAAAAAACCACTGGAGAAGGAGTCGTCAAAATTTTAGGATGATTATGGGCAATTTTTAAGAGTAAATTGGTTACCTGTTCGGCATTAGAATCATAACCGACTCCCATTAAAATAGAACAATATACGAGGTTATTACTACCTGTATAAGTTGTAACATCTTGAGTAAGAAAAATTTGATTAGGAATAATTTTTTCTGCATTATCTACTGTCATTAATACAGTAGTTGCCCTAATACCTAATTCTTTTACTTGACAAGTTTGTCCTTCAATACTAATCATATCTCCTGGTTTTAATATTTTTTCAAATAATAAAATAATACCACTCATAAAATTACTAAAAATTTCTTTTAAAGCAAAACCAATACCAATAGATAAACCACCTCCGATAGCGGTTACAGCCCTACCATCTACTCCTACAAAACCTAAATTTATGATTATTCCTAGGGTGATTAAAAAATAACGACACAAGATTAATGTAGCTTGTATAGAACTTTTTTCAGAAAGAGTTTTAGAATTGATTAAGATTAAATATAATTTTTCTAAAAGTATAACTATAACTATCCAAAAATATAAACCAACAATCAGAGAATATATAGTATCAAAAGTAATAGGATTATTGAATAATGTTATTAATTGTACTTGAGAATCTTGAAGGTTTCCCGAAAGATTTACTATTTGATTAAAAACAAATAAAACAAATAAAGGATAAAAAATTTTGAACTGATATTCTTGAATAATTGTTAAAGGAAATGCACCATATAAAAAGGCTAATAAACAGCGTAAAATTAAATAAACGATAACTATATCTTCCCCTCGCTTTATTAAACCTTGTGTCCAATTTTGGCTATGAAATAAACCTGCCATTAAATTAAGTAAAATTAAAGTAATAAGAGGGAAGTCTATACTTTGTAAAAATAAAGCTAGATATTCCCTTGGTTCAAGATGTTCGTCTCGCCAAATAAAAGTAGTAAATTGAGGAAAATTTCGCTGTAACCAATGCCAAAATAATTTAGATAAGAGCCAACCTAAGAATAAACAAACAATAATAATTAGTAACTGAAATAATACATCAGATCGAGCCAAAAAAATTGATTGTCGAGTGAGAATATCTGAAAAATTAATTCTTTTATTTTCCATAGAAATAAGAAAATTTTACTTAGTAAGATTATCCATTAATAACATTAATTTTTTAGCAGCATCATCAGTAGAAATTTCTCCTACAAATGCTTTTTGATATAATATTTCTCCTTCCTCAAAAAGTTGGATAATTTCTGCTAAATTATTAAGAGGAATAGCCACGGCCGATTCAGCTTGTTTTAATAATACTGATTCAAGGGGTAATAAATCAACATTAGGTCTAATTTGACGATTGGTAGGAATAAAACTCTGAGTAGCAATAATTCCCGATAATTGTTGTTCTGGATTAGTCATATATTTAGCGAAAGCTAATCCTAAAAGGTTTTCACTATCAGTATTACTGTGATTAAATACCATGATTTTAGTGTAGAGAAGGGGAGTAGGATTTCCTTTTTCTCCTTTGGGTAATAAAGCGACTCTTAAATCATTATTTAAAGTATCAGCAAAATCAAGAATTTCAGTAGAGTCACAGATATAATAAGCTAGTTTTCCTCTTTCAAAAGCATTATGTAAAATAGTACGATCTTTACTAACAATAAAGTTAGGTTGTAAGGAAGCATTTTTGAGCCAATTAAGCCATTCTGCCCATACTTTCATATTATGATTAATTAATGATGGTTCGGTAAAAAAAGTAGCTCCAAAAGTACCTATTCCCCAAAAAGTATCTTCAAAACTTGATACTAAACCAACGGAATAACCTTTAATTGCTCGTTGAATTAAACCCTCTAAAGTTGTTGGCGGATTGCTTAAAAAAGGATCATTAGTGTTATTTAATTTTGCTCGATTATAACAAAGAATTTTCGTGTTTGAACCTAACGGAATACCATAAATTTTACCTTGATAAGAGACTTGCTCTAAGGTAGAAGGAAAGTAGATAGAAGTATCAAAAGATTCTGGATCAATAGGATTAATTAACTGTTTTTTGACTAATTCTTGAATATCTTTTGCCGATAAAATTAAAGCACTAGAGCCGAAACCAGTTTCTGATTTTTCAATAAAAAAGTTAGGATTTTGTTCAGGTTTTATAAACTGTAACAATATTTTTACATTTGGAGTTAATTCAGTAAAATCTTTAACGGCATTGATTATAAGATCGCCAATTTTTCCCTCTGTTGAATGCCAAATTAACAAATTTCCTTCTGGTGATGTTGACGGTGATTTCAAACTATTTATATCACAAGTTTTGAGTAGCAAAATTAAACATAAACTAATGATAAGATAATATAATAAGTTGATTGTTTTTTTCAATTTTAAAAGGTTAAATTATATTTTTATAATCTGTTTTAATGGATGTTAGCTATTAGCTTGGAATTTGATTTTCAACACTTAAAAAACTAACTTTAATTTTTTGATTGTACTTGATAATTAGGGCAAAGACTATATTATAAAAAACTCAAAAATTATTACTAAAAATGAAAAGTTGCGGAAAGAAATGGGCCATTAAAACTTTCTTGAAACCCAAAAGCATTATTACCGCTACCGTTTTGATAGTTGATTTCGTAAAAACGATAACCTAATTGTAAGGAAGTGTTATAACCTACCCACCAATCCATTCCGCCTAAGACATTCCAACTGTAATCGGTTTCTCCTCCTACCCCAAAACCAGCATAATCCCCTCTTAACCATAGGGCGATCGCATCATTCATCTGTACTCCAACTTTAGCTCCTAGCATCGGTCCTAACCATGTTTTTGATTGACTATAATTATTTTGAAAACTACCATTAAAATTAACTATAGTGCTGGTTGCGACAACATTAATAGTTTCTTCTATGTTCAAACTAAGATTATTGAGTCTAACACCTGCAATCGGTTCAAACCAAAGGAGAGGATAAGGGCGATTAGAAGGTTTTTCAGGTAGCCTATAGTCAGGAATTTCGCCAAAATGATAACTAATAGCAAAATCATAAATACCCTGTTTAAAGTTTAAATCTGTTTTACTACTCATATCTAATTCTTGGGGTAATCTATTCTCTAAAAAATCTTCTGTTTTTTGAATTTTTGCTAATTCTTGTTCTACAAAACTTTTTGCTTGTTCAATTTCTGCTTGTAATTTTTGCAGTTCTTCAGTTTCTTTGATTTTTCTTTCTTCTTTAATTTTTTCGATACTTTGCTCTAAAATGCTTTTAGTTTCTATCAATTTTTGTTTAATTTGAGGAATAGAAGATAAAACTTCTCTAACCCTTGTATTTTCAATTCTGTTATTTAACTCTTGTAAGTCTTGAATTTGAGGAAAATCTCTAATATTTAAAGCTAATAATTCTTTAAAACCATCAGGAGTTAATTTAAGATTATCTAAGTTTTGAAAGTTCAAATCACCGATTCTTGAATCTGAAAATTTAGCTAAATTATTTGCTATTTCTTTAACTTTTAAATCTATGTTTTCTATTTTTACTACATCTTCACTAATAGTAACTTTTAAGTTATTGATTTGTTGTTCTAATTGATCTACTTTTTCAACAATTTCCGCTTGTTTTAATTCCTTATTTTCTTTTGCTGTTTGAATTTTTTGATCGAGATTATTAACTAAATCCGTTAGTCTTGTATTTGTACCTTTACTGCTTAGGTAATTTAAAGCATCTAAAGCCGAAGGAGTACGAGTAACTTGTTTTTGCAGGTTAACAACATTACCTAGATTAACGAAATAACCGTCAACAATAAATCCTAAACGCCCTTTCCATGCCTCTGCCCTAGCACTGGCGGTGAAATTTAAGGCATCTAACATTTCTCCTAAACTAAGGTGATAATCAACACTTCTACCTCTAGCAGTAGCTGTACCATAAGTATTAATAGGAACAGTTACATAGGGTTGAAATTGAAAACGCCATTTATTCGGATCTGTTGTGATATTAACTTCTGAATTTTGGGCTTGAATTTGAGGAAATAAATTATTAGTATTTTGATTAAATTGATTGTTTTGAAAAGTATCTAAATTTGGTTTTTTTAGCTCTGATTCTTGAAAATAATTACCTCTTAAATCCTCTGCACAATCACAACCGTTAGAGGTAAATAGATCTTCTTTTTCTTGAGGAGATATAGGAGTTGCGATCGCCTTTAAAGGAAAACAAGTACTGGTTACTGTCAATATGAAGATAAAAGATTTTTTGAAAAATAACATAACAAAGGGGAATTGAGTAAAATTATTCGTTAACTTGTGATTGAGGAACTTCCACCGAAAATTGACCACACTGTAAAGAAAGTTTTTTAGTATTAAGAGGATCTCTTACTAATAGAGGATCAGCAGGACGATTCTGTCCGGAATCATTGTTTTCACAGATAATAGTGGTAATTTTCGGAGTTTGATTGGGAGTGAGAAAAGCCGCACCAACATAGCCTCGTAGTTCACCTGATTTAGCAGGAATAATATAACTATAAGCGGCTTCTGATGTGGTGCGAACTGCATAATTTAAAGTATTAGGTAAAGTAATTCCGAAATCTTTCTGAATATTCTTGACTACCGCTCGAAATTTACCGTTTTTTTGATAATAAGTTCTTTGTCCTTCGGTCATTTTAGCGACAGCTTGTAGTGCTGTATTTTGATCTTGAGCTAGATTATTTTGGGCTTGGGTAGTCAACCCAACTCCTAACAATACGCCACTGCCAACAACAACAGCGATCAATCCATTTCTTAAAAGATGTTTTGAAAATTTATTCATGATTTAGTTTTTGTGTTTAAATACTATTCAGAATTTATTTTATATAAACTGTTTCTCAATATTAAAAAATCACACTATTTTCTTAATATTTTGATAAAATCTACAAAATCAGGTTATAGGAAATTTGCAACTTTTAACCCTTGACAAAGTTTTAAAATATCTATTTTTTTTTCTCATATTCCTGAATGAATATATAACTGTCATTAATGAAAATTCTCCTGACATTTTTCGAGAGATTATCAACAATTAATTATTTGGAGAGTCACTTTCCGAGACATTAAGAAATAAGTGTTGTTTTTGATCCCCCTAAATCCTTCTCAATAAGTGGGATTTTTTATCGTGTTTCTCTAAAAATTTAAGGATTTAATTAACACGCCAATAAAGCTAAGTAAGCCAATCACAAGCAAAGCCACCGCTACAATTTCTGCACTTTGAGAGTTTTCATAAGTATAATGATCGTTTTCAATTTTTTTTAGTATTTTACGATGTTCTATTAATCCTAAAGCCATGCCAAACATTCCCGTACCGATAAAACAAAGTCCTACAATCGCAGAAAATCTGATGGGGTTTATATGACTAGCAGTATCAATTTTTTCAATGGCAGTCGTAATGGTAGGAATACCGAAGCCAAAACCGATTAAAGATAAAGAAGTCCGTATCCAAGCCATAAGAGTACGATCTGCGGCGGCATGACTGCGATATTTTGCTAATTCGGTACGGTTGATCGCCAAATCATCATTAGAAAGTTTTTTCGGTGTGTCTGAGTCTTGAAAAGGTTGATTCATAATCATTACTAGGATAAAGTTTAAGGCAACAATTTGATTTACTTTTCCTTTGTATTGCGTTGAGATTCTAATTCTTTAGTCAGAAAATAATTAAGAAACGTTCGGATTAGTGCAACCATTCCTAATTTACCTAAAGAATCAAAGGTTGAACTTATACTTGTGGAAACAATATCAGCACCTAACTGAAACTCTAACGCTAGTACAAGCCACATTCCAAATTCTAGGCGTATTTCTGTAAATAAGTTTTTATTACGATCATACTTAGACATATAGGCTAGTTGCCCAGTTTTTAATATGCCTAAGAGAATACAAAAAACAGCAATGGCTTCTAATAAAAATTTGAGGAATGTGACAAGGATTCCTAATGTACTTTCTAAATTTTCCATCATCATTTTTAGTACTTATTACAAGATTGATTAAGATCTAATCTACTTGTTTTACAGGCGGAGGATTCCAAACACCATTAAGCACTGATGACTTAGGTGCATATAAACGCATTGTTACACCTAACACACCCTCAGCAGGAGAAGGCAACCAGTTAGACACTTTATTATCTTCAGGAGATTCATGTTGAATGTATATATCAAGTGAACCATCTGAATTATATTTTAGAGCATCACGATCGCCGATAGCAAAACGATCGAGCTTATTAGCTACTTGAAAACCCTCAGCATCATACATGGTAATTGACCAAAAAGCCTCCACCGGCGGTAATTCATCTTTATCAAAGTGTAATATATAATTATTTTCACCTTTCATGGGTTTTCCATTGGAGTCAAAGACATTCATGGGATAAATGGCATCTTCAGGTTGATTTGCCCCTAGTCCCACCATAGCCACGATCGCCCGTTTCAGGTAATAATTTCCGTAAACTCCCATAGTATCAGTATTCATTTGCCAACCATTTTCAATTCGAGCTAAAGTTGGTAACTTCTCCATCATGATTTTCAATCCATCTATCACCGCCTTTTGTAAACTATTTTGCAACACAACAGGTGCCTTATTCAAGTCAAAACTCTTACCCTGCTGAATACCTATGCGTTGCAGACGAGCAATAATTGACCAATCGGTGATATGAGGAGAATGTAATTTCATCAATTCTGCACCATAGCTAAAGTATTGACTTGCGGACATACTATTGACCTGTTTGAGGGGATCTGTTTCCATATCAAGGGTAGGATCAATAACGGCTTCCACCGGTTCAAAAGTTTTACCCCACTGGGAAAGAGGAACGATTTTAAAACCATCTTGAATTTCATTTACCGCCGGATAATCCTCAACTCCGTTAGTTTGAATACGCCCTATAATCCAAATATGAGGAGTAGGAGATTCGATCTTTTCGATCGCTTCTGATAATTCTCCTGTCCATCCTTGAGGTACGATCGCATATTGTTGTGCTTGAGTGCCAGTGGTACGTTTCCCCGGTACAGCAAAAACATTTGACCACATATCCAACATCGGTAATAGATAGTAACGTCCATTAGTATCAGGAGTTAAGACAATCATCGGCTCTTTGGTGATGTCAACCCACGCAACGGTATAAAGAGTGTCAAAGTTAGGACGCACTACCGCTCGAAAATTAGCTGGAGGAAATTGTCGCAGATGATGAAATGTGTTGACTGGACCGAATCCGGGTTTTTCTCCTGATTTATAGTTAGTACATACCCGTCTTGTGAAGTCCATTGTAATCAACGGGTAAAAGTAATGATAAGCCTCAATACCAATTTCGTAGGCTTCTTGTTCGCTGATATTGTTCATAGATAATTTAAATTTTATGGTGGATAAAGGTTAAAACTTTGGGACAAATAACCTATTTTTTGTTTCTCGCAAAGGCGCAAAGACGCAAAGAGAAGAACGCAAAAGGTTTTTCTGGTGGTTTATACAAAAGTATTTAGTACACTACTATGGGACGGGGTGCCACATAGACAGGCGGCACATAAGTTGGTACAACAGGAGCAACCACTGCCGGATTGTAGTAGTAACTACCAGCCGCTGCTTCTCCTGCCGCCACTCCGGCACCATACATCGCCCACCGCCCTAAAATGTCGATAAACAATGATGCTTCTTGAAAAGTAGGAGGTAATTGCCCTTGTAAAACTTTGACTTGATAGGATAAGTTGTTCTTCTCTAGTTTCGGGTTGGTTAACTCTACCACTACGCTATTAACTCCTTTTTTCCCAAAAATAGATAGAGTGGCGTTAGGGGGATTCTTCGCAAAATTGTCTGAACCTTTATCCCAATGACGGATAAATTCACTATTCTGTACATGACCTGTCACACGTTCAGGGCGATCACTAAAAAATAAAGTCGAACCCACATTATTGAGAGTCAATCTTTTACCGTCATAACTACCAGTCAGGGCATTTTGTACAAAAAGTAATTGCACTGTGTCGGATGTTTCTTTAGCTTCGGTGGTAGGTTTTGCCGATACGGAAGGATTGATTATCAAGTTACCTACAGACATGGTTAAAGTAAGTAAACTTAAAGAAAATAAAGCCGAAAGAGATTTGTTTTTCATGATGTTTTAATTTCAATTAAATATGTTGTAACTATTTGTGTTTTATCCCTTAAGTTTAGGAACAAGATTATTAATAATAATGTCGATCGAACCTGTCACGATGAATTGAACTCCAATGGCGGCAACAAAAAGTCCCATCACCCGTTGAGTAATACTCAATCCAATATCTCCCATAACTTGTTGTAACCATTTACCTAAGACAAGCACTGCGAAGACAAAAAAAGAGACAATAATCGTCATCATTATTAATTCAATACCTAAACCTCCCCTTTTAGCCAATGCTTCATTAGCATAGAGAATGACGTTAGCAATTACCCCCGGCCCCACTAATAAAGGCATAGCCATAGGAATTACAATCTGACGATAAACGGACTTGGCTTGAGTCAAATCGTTTTCATTTTCCGGTGTTAGTAAATTTTTTCCGGCACTACTATCGTTGCCATTGACAATGTTAATACCAATGATTAACAGTAAAATACCCCCCGCAAGGCGAAAGGAATTAATCGTCACCCCAAAAAATTGGAGCATGGGCGATCCGATGAGCATAAAAATCAACAATAAACCCATTACCGTAAGGGAAACAAATAAAGCCACCATCCGTTGCACTTTAATTCTCTCACGAGAAGTATAGGAAATAAAAATTGGTAACATTCCCAAGGGATTTAAAAGTGCAAATAAAGTAATTCCAAAATTGCTTAAAAATGACCATTCCATAATCTACTTGTTTGATGTTTGTTTTTGTTTAATCACACCGTCAAACTTAAAGGATAATCGATGATTCAGTAATAATTTCAATCTTGTAAACATACTGATTGAAGAATTAACGACAACCCATTACCGTAGCGGTGTAGGTTTTGCCTAATGACTCTATACCTCCAACAAATAAATTAACTTGATAGGGTTGAGCCTCTGGGCGAGGTGAGGATTCGATTTTTAAAGGTTTATCCTTAGAAATGTTTAACCCTTCCTTGTTAAAAAACAGGTCTGCGGTTTGGTCACTATACTTGAGATACATTTTTAGATCAAAAGGTCCTCCGTCATTAGAACTAACTTCCACCAAATAACGGCGAAAAGTGTTATCTTCAGTGGGTACTGCCCAATCTGTATTCCAATTATTCCGAGTAATATCCACACCAAATAATGTGGGAATAGTCGGCTCAGAAACGGTTTTTGTCACAGTGCTTCCTTCTCCTCCCACCACAAGAATGGGTGTGCAAGTCTCCGCTAAAACGGGTATTTGCCAACCTAGAAGAAGGGTGAAAAATCCTAATACAGTACGATGAAACATAATTTGATTACCTCCTAATTAATTGCAAAATGGGTTAATTTGATCGAGCATACTACTGAGTTATTCGGAAACTCGATTATTCCCTTCGGCTTCCATGAGTTTTTCTTTATCTTTATTGCCAAAATGAATTAGTTTGATCTACGGTACAGTTCATCTTTTGTTGCTGAAAAGCCGTCATCCACTTTTGCATCTGGGTTTTTGCTTCATTTCCCTTCAACCATATCACGGTAATCGAATTAATCTGATTTTCGTCACTTTCACAGGAAAATTGAGGCACATTATCAGGAATGTTGACTAATTGTTCCACACATTGCCCTGAATTCCCCTCGATGATTTCTTGCCAATCATTAACCATTTTTACCTCTACCAACACCCCTTGATTTCCTTGACTGCAATACCACGTTTTCATCTGAGTAGCATCGTTGGGTAAATCATCAACATTATTCATTTGGGCGATCAAAGGTAATGTGATTAAACTACTGGCAATAAGACATGAACCTAATAAACTCAAATTCATAAAACACTCCTTAAAAGTAAATATCCGTAAAACAGACATCTTGCCCGTAATTTCTCCAGTAATTTTGAGATTCCTCGACAAGCTCGCAATGACAGCTAAAATAAACGATAAAAACTAAGTTGCCCTACTCCGATGGGAAAAGCTGTGGGATTACTTCCCGATGGAAACACCGTCACATTATAGAGATAAGTCGTATCTAAGCCCGGATTGCGGAATGCTTCTAATCGCACGGTAAAAGTC
Source organism: Geminocystis sp. GBBB08 (assembly GCF_016743215.1). Classification (GTDB taxonomy): domain Bacteria; phylum Cyanobacteriota; class Cyanobacteriia; order Cyanobacteriales; family Cyanobacteriaceae; genus Geminocystis. The sequence continues at coordinate 12,896 of NZ_VRZC01000051.1, read as the reverse complement.
GTACCTGGTGGCACAGGCGGATTGAATATTACATTGACTCCCGTTCCTTGAGATAAGCTAGAGGCTTGAGTGGTTAAACCTTGCCCTTTATTGCCTTGAGTGCCTATAAAAGCGTAAGTATTTGCGACATTAAGAGCTATCATTTCAGGGCTTTGTTGTTGTTGTATTGTTACCTGCCCGATCGACTCTCCTGCATTGGGGGGAAGAGTAAAGGTAAAATAATAATGGGCATTGGGCCAAGCTATGGTGGAATCGGGAGTGTGTACACCTACGAAAACAGGAGGTTGTCCTGTAAAAAAAGTAGGATTACCATTATCCTGCCCATAGACACGAGGGGGTAAAGACAAACCCACAAAAAGGTAAAACAAGGGAAAAGAAAAGAAAAACCGATGAAAGTTTCCCTTTAAAATATGATTAAAATTCATTATGTTTTGTAAAATGATTTACCTAAATAACGATGAATTTCTTGAAAAATATGATGAACCTAAAAACCACATCATAAATCTTTTGAAGAAATCTTTTCTTGCCATTTCGTGCCAATCTTGAATATGAAGATCCGTAAATCGATAATTTTAATGATAAAATATTCTGTATTTTTATATACAAAAACTAATTGTTAGGTTTAGCAAAAAATAATTTACTTAACGTTCCTTTTCCTAAATAAAGATCAATTTCTTGAAAAATATTATGAATCAAAAAAATAATAGATATAGACATTGTTACCGCTAAAAAGTGAGAAAAATGACGAGTTTCTAAAAATAATTTAATAGCCTCACCAATGACTTTTGTTTCGTGATAAGCATGGAAAAGATCCTCAATAACGGCAATGATAAAAACAGCGAAAGTATAAAGAAAAGTTTTATACAAAACTCTGATATAACGAGGAGATTCTGAGTAACGATTCAGTAAAGGAGTCATATCCATAATCGCTACTGCCTTTGCACAAACTAAGGCACTAATAATCGCCTTTGATAAAACATAAGCATCAATATTATATTCCTCCAAAAAAAGTTTCATCATCACAAGAATATAGCCAAAACCGATAAAAAAAAAGAGACTAAGAGAGCCAACTTTTTTCATTTCTTCTTTAAATTTTTCCATTGACATAATCTTAAGTTACTGTTTATTTTAACTAACTAATCATAACCAAAATTACGATAATTTTTTAATAATTTAAAACTAAAATATTTTTTAACAGAAATTGATCTCACTCTTCTTGAACTAAGAAATTTAATTTAACCCTAAAGAGTAAAAACATCGTAAAGTTAAATTAATTGTCGATTTTCCTTTTCTCAAATCCATAGTAATGGGTAATACTCAAATTTTGCATTAAGAAAAGCAAGATTAACAATACAAGAATAAAAATCAATTTTAATAATTTTAAAATCAATTCTTGTTACTTTTCCCTCTTTCCTTTTCCCTACCCTAATCAATAATTTATGATAGAAGTACAAGCAAGTTCTCAGTAATAAGCAGTTTTAACCCCTTACCTTGTCTATATACAATTAATTTGCATGAGTACTTAGATTTAGTAAGAAGGCTAAAATTATTATTTTTGCGAAGGTACTATGAAAAAATACTTTAAATATTTTTTATAGATTTTTCTTGCCATTTTGTGCCAATATATAATCAAAAAAATCAGTAAATATACTGAATCTAACGTGCTAATTTTTGATACGAATTATGACAAAATTAATACCCTTAGTACGAGTAAGTCCTATTATTCTTTTTGTGGATTTTTTGGAAGAATTAGGCACACCTACAGAAACTTTATTAAAACAATGTAAAATTCCTATTTTTGCTCTTGAAAATCCCAATTCCTTTATTTCTTGTTATCAAGCCTTTAATTTTGTCCATCATACCGCTCATAGAGAGGGAATTGACAATTTAGGAATATTAGTAGCCGAAAAAACTAATTTAGATTCTTTAGGAATATTAGGGCGTTTAGTTTGTAACTCTGTTACATTATATAATGCTATTCTTACAGCTATTTATGCAGGTAATTTGTTTAATTCTTGTGAACGTTTTTGGTTAGTTGAACAAGGAGATACAGCTTATTTCTGTCAGCAGTATATCAACACAAAGGATCTGGTGTTAGATCATACTTGTCATTTTTGTCTGAGAATGATGCTTAATTTAATTCAAACAGTAGCTGGGAAACATTGGTATCCCCAAAAAATTAGTTTACAAACAAAATTCAGTAATTTTACGGATCATCCCCTCAGTGAAGTTAAAATTAATCGAGATGTAGCCATAAATTCCATCGAGTTTCCTCGCTCTTTTTTATCTTTACCTTTACCTTCCCTTTCATCTAATTCCTATTCCCCTGAAGTTGATTATGTCCATTTACATGAAACTGCACCTCCTACAAATTTTTCTCAATGCTTAGAATTAGCAATCACACCTTTACTAAAAGAAGGTTATCCCAACATTAATATAGCCTCCGAAATTGCAAAAATGTCTATTCGTAACTTACAAAGAACATTAACAAAGGAGGGTTTAAGTTATTCTCAGTTAATAACCCGTATTCGTTATAAAACAGCAGTTGATTTATTACAAGATTTGACACTGAAAATTATTGATATAGCCTATGAATTAGGTTATGAAGATCCTGCCCATTTTACCCGTGCTTTTAAACGATGGACAGGTTTATCTCCTAACACTTTTCGTCATCAAAGTCAAATTTAGCTTAATTTTATCCTTTACACCGCCTAATTATTAATTATTAACTGTCATTTCCTAACTAATCTATAATAGTTATGGAGAATAAGCCGTAAAAATAAACGATTAAGTAATATTGAGATTTATTACGCTATATTAGTTATTCTGGGTAAAATTACATGAGTGAAGTACAAGAGTTTCGTCATATTTTCGTTATCGAAGATCGTAAAGGTAGAAGAATTGTTTCCCTTGAAGAAAGTAATTACACCCTAGGTCGAGATTCTCATAATCCCATAATTCTTTATGATTATCAGGTTTCTCGTACTCATGCAACCTTAATTCGTAAAATGGATAGCGACAGTGACGGTTTCTCTTATCGTATTATTGATGGAGATTTACAAGGAAAAAGAAGTACTAACGGAATCTTAATTAATGGACACGCTAGTATTTCCCATGAGTTAAAACACGGTGATACCATTCGTTTTGCTAATGAGGCTAAAGCTAATTACTATATCATTCCTACCGATTCGGGAATCGATTTATTTAACCCCGATGGTTTAGATCGTATTAATGCTTCTCGTGTTACTCTCACGAATCAATCTAGTGATACCATGATTGGGAAACAACAAGAGTCTAGTAATCCAGAAGATCAACAAGAGTTAATTCGTCTGGCTTCTTTCCCTGAATTGAGTCCTAATCCAATTATTGAATTAGATTGGGATGGAAATATTACTTATGTTAATCCCGCCGCCAGTATTAAATTTGATACCATTTATGATGATAAATTAGAACATCCTATTCTCTCTGGGTTGTTGGCTGAATATAATAATCGACAAGGTAATTTATTTTTAAGGGAAGTTAAAATTGGTGCTGAAGTTTTTGAACAATATGTTCATTATCTTTCTGAAAAAAAATTAATTCGTTCCTATATTTTTGATTTTACTAAACGAAAACAAGCCGAAAGTCAATTGAGAGAAAGTGAAGCTCGTTATCGCGCTATCGCTCGACAAACTTCCGAAGGTATCTTTTTAGCTTATGCTAGTAATAAAAGGATTATCGAAGCCAATGATTCTTATTTAAACCTTTTGGGTTATTCTATAGAAGAAATTAGTAATTTGACTCTTTTTAATATTATTGCTAGTGATTTAAGTGATTTTAACCAAGATTTAACTCATGTTTTAGAAACAAAAGAAGATTTGACGAAACAATATTTACATCGTTGCCAAGATGGTTCTTTAATTAATTTAGAGTCTAGTATTAGTTTAATTAGTTATCAAAATAAAGACATTTTTTGCTTTGTAGTCAGGAATACTAATAGTGTTGACATCATTAATTCTTCTAATGATCAGGTTTTTCATGACTATCTAACTCATCTTCCTAACCAAAAGTTATTAAATGAGCAATTAGTTGTGGCCATCGCTAATGCAGAACGGTATCAATATTTAATGGCTTTAATAGTAGCGGAAATAGGTAATTTTCAAGCATTTAAAGACAATAATAATCAAGAAAATATCAATAAATTAATCAAAAATTTTGCCCAAACAATTCAATCTTGTTTGAGAGTAGGAGATTTGATTGCTAGGTGGGATGAAAATAAATTTATGGTCTTATTTCCTCGCATAAAAGGGCCAAAAGATCCGGCTAAAATTGCCAAAAAAATGTCTTCAACTTTAGAGCAATTTTTACAAGAATATTCTAGCAATATTCCCTTAAGTCTTAATATAAATTTAGCTATTTATCCTATTGACGGCGATGAACTTTCATTATTTATAAAAAATAGCTTACTTTCCCTAGAACAAAATAAAACCGTAAATAATGCCATTTCAGGAATCACCGGATTTAATGTTAGTCCGAAAACCGCCAGTTTATTAAAATTAGAAAATTTAATTGGTAGTGCCATTAAAGAACAACAATTTTTCCTTTGTTATCAACCACAAATTGACACTCAGACTGCTAAATTAACAGGTTTAGAGGCTTTACTACGTTGGGATCATCCTGAATTAGGTAAAGTTACTCCTCGTCACTTTTTAAGATTAACAGAGGAAACAGATTTTATGTTACCTTTAGGGATTTGGATTTTGCAAACCGCAACTTTACAAATGGAAGCATGGGAAAAACAAAATATTACTCCTTTACCTATTGGGGTGAATATTTCTGCTCGACAGTTTTCTCAACCTAATTTTGTAGAAACCATTGAAAAAATTTTAGAACAAACGTCATTATCTCCTCAATTTTTAGAGTTAGAAATTACTGAAAATAGTTTTTTACAAAATCCTGAATTAGCCTATAAAACCCTAGCCCAATTATCAGCCTTAAAAGTTAGGTTATGTTTTGATAATTTTGGTTCAGGAAATTCCTCATTAATTTATTTACAAAAAGTGTCTTTTGATACGGTAAAAATTAGCCCTAGTTTGATTAATTTATTAGAGCAGAATGTTAAACATAAAGCCTTTATTCAAAGTATAGCGGTTTTATGCCAAGGCTATGGCACTAGATTAGTCGCAGTAGGCATTGAAAAATTGGAGCAGATGGAATTGTTAAGAGATTTAGGTTGTACAGAAATTCAAGGAAACTTGTTTAGTCGTCCTTTGCCTTCTAAAGAAGCTACTATCTTTCTTCATAAACCAGAATATAATATTACTTGAATTACACAAGTACCAGTGCAAAATAAATTGTATATAACGAAGGGGCTTTCTTTGTCAAGAGGGTTAAGCCCTTTGTTAACTACATAGAGTATTTATATTCTCATAACTTCTATCGGATTGCTATATTAGTTTTTTTCGATATATCATTTTATAATAAGTATTATTAATTATTGATCATTAATTATTGTATCTTCAAATATTTTCTTACAAAAAAGCTACTACCTATTATTAAAACCCTATGAATAGTGATTATATCAAAACAAGTTCAAATCGAGATTTACCTACTGTTACTCATGTTTTAGTATTGGAAGACGAAAATTCTCGTCAAACTATTATTTTAGAAGATGCAAATTATTCTATAGGTAGAGATCCTCGCAATAAAATTGCCTTAGCCTCAAAAAAAGTTTCTCGTTTTCATGCCACTTTACTCAGAAGAACTGATACTAAAAATAAGAGTTTTTCCTATTGGCTATTAGACGGAGATTTACAAGGAAATCGCAGTACTAATGGTATTTTTATTAACGATAAAAGATGTTTAGTTCAAGAGTTAAAACATCAAGATATAATTCGTTTAGGATTTGAAATTCAAGCTAGTTATTATGTTGTTAATAATATTTCTGACTTAGCTTTATTACAATCAGGGGATTTTCAACAATCTAAAGAGCCTGAAAATACAATTCAGGGAAATCAATCATCTTCTTCTCTTCCATTATCTGTCGCTGACGCAAAACAAACTTTAGTTATTTCAGAACCAAATATGGAATCAGAAGATAGTATCAATTTTCAACGTACTAATACTAATGCTTATTCCACTTCTACCGCTACCTCTGATTCTGAGATTACTAAATTAGCTTCTTTTCCTGAATTAAGCCCTAATCCTATTATTGAAATGGATTGGGATGGGAATATTACTTATCTTAATCCTTCGGCAATTACTAAATTTCCTGAACTTAAAAATGCTCCTATAACAGACAATCATCCCATTTTATTAGGATTAATTAAAAATATTGAAAATCACGGTCATAATAATAAACTATTTGTGAGAGAAGTGACTATTAAGGATCAAGTTTTTGAGCAATATATACATTATTTATCAGATAAAAAATTAATTAGAACTTATGTTTTTGATTTTACTAAACGTAAGGTTTTAGAAACTCAATTACAAGAAAGTGAGGAGAGATTTAAGGCTTTTATTAGTCAAACAAAAGAAGGTATTTTTTTAGTAGATGCTAACAATAAAAAGATTTTAGAAGCTAATAACGCTTTAGCTGATTTATTGGGTTATGGCTTAGAAGAGATTTATTCTTTAAAATTATATGATTTAATCGATCTTAATACGGGTGCTTTAGATGAACAAATTGAGACGATTATTAAATCGAAAAAAGAGAAAAATTTTCTGAAACATTTTAATTATAAAAGTAAAAATAAATTATTAGTTGAATTAGAATCCAATATCACTTGGGTTAGCTACGGTGATCAAATAATTTTATCTTTTGCGGTAAGACCTGCTAATAAAAATATTCATCAAGACACTTTTATTCAAGAACAAGGTTTATATGATTTGGAAACAGGCTTACCCAATCGGCAATTATTTATGGAACAACTTAACACTGCCATGGCTAATAGTCGTCGTAGTTCGGGGTTGTTGTCCATAATTTTTATTGATTTAGAAATTTTAGAGGAAAATCAAAAAACTCTCAGTTACAGCCTTAAATCAAGTATTTTAGAAGGTTTTGGCAGACGTTTAAGAGCTTCTTTGCGTTCGGGAGATACTGTAGCACACTGGGAATCATATCAGTTTGTATGCCTTTTACCTCAAGTCAGAAGTATTAAAGATATGGGCAGAGTTGCTCATCGAATGTTAGAATCTTTGAAACCGCCATTTTTCCTTGAGAATCAGAAAATACATATCCGAAGCAATATGGGTATTGCGATAAAGCCTCAAGATACTACTAATATAACTACAGAAATCTTGTTAAATCAAGGACAAAGTGCGTTATCTAAAAGTAAAGAATTTAATAAAAATAATTACAAGTTTTTTGATGAAAAAGTACAATTAGAAGTTGCTCGTTTATTAAGAATTGAAAAATTATTAGCTCATGCTTTAGAACGAAATGAATTTTGTTTGTATTATCAACCTCAAATTGACGTAGAAAAAAATAAAGTTACTGGATTAGAAGCATTAGTAAGATGGAATCATCCAGATTTAGGCAGAATTACCCCAGATCAATTTATTCCCTTATCCGAAGAAACAGGATTAATTGTGCCTATGGGAGAATGGGTGATAGAAACTGCTTGTACTCAACGTCAAATATGGCAACGAGATAATTTAGCTTTAACCAAACAACCTATTTGTATTAATATCTCTAATCAACAATTTCAGCAACCTAATTTTGTGGCAATGGTGAAAAATATTTTATATAAAGTGCAAATCGATCCTAGCTTATTAGAGTTAGAAATTACGGAAACTACTATCGGCAATGATATTGAATTAGCTGAGAAAACTATAAAAGAGTTAAAAGAATTAGGGGTAAGAATTGCTTTAGATGATTTTGGCACTGGTTCTGTAGCATTAGGATATTTGAAAAAATTTGCGTTTTCCACTTTAAAAATCGATCGCCCAGTAATCAACAGTTTTATTAATGATAATCAGGAGAAAGCAATGGTAAACGTATTGATTGCTATGGCAGAAAGTTTGAATTTAAGAGTGGTAGCAGAAGGCGTGGAAATAAAAGCACAATTAGAAGAGTTATTAAAATTAGGCTGTAAAGAAATACAAGGTAACTTGTTAACTTCAGCTTTAACCTTAGAAGATATAAACAAATTTTTGGTTAATTCTTGTTATCTTTCTGAATAAATCTCATTAAATCCTATAATTTATTAATTGTTATTGAAAATATCACCCTTGAATGACTAACTCTTATAATAAAAGTCAATTTAGATTATTACTTCCAGAAAATATCTCATCTCAAACGATTATTTATTTGACGGAAAGTATTTATTCTATTGGTCGTCATTCTGATAGTAATATTCAATTAAATTCCGGTGCTGTATCAAGAAATCATGCTACTTTAATGAGAACGGATTTACCCTCTGATGAAAGTTCCTATATTTTAATTGATGGAGATTTAAAAGGGCAAAGAAGTCAAAATGGTATTTTAGTTAATGGGAAAAGAACTATTTATCATAAATTAAAAGATGGAGATGTAATTATTTTTGGTTCAAGTGAAATTAAAGCTATTTATCAACAAGAAAAATTTTTATCAGAAGAGCTTATTTCTCATGATAATTTATTACCGAATATGTTAATAAAAGAAACTTCTTTATCTTTTGATTTAGCTAGAGATAAATTACAGGATACTTTAATTCTTTCGGAAGAAAATCTTCATGAAAACTTAAATAAAAAAGATATTAAAAGATTAGCCTCTTTTCCTGAATTGTCACCAAATCCTATTATTGAATTTGATTTTAATGGCAAAATTATTTATACCAATCCGGCAGCTAATGTCTGTATTGGAGAATTATTCACTGATGATATTTTAATTAATCCATGAACTTGAGGGTTAAGTAATAATGTTCAAAGTATCAGTGGAGAATTAATCATTAGGGAAGTCAAAATTAAAAATAAATATTTTGAACAATATATTCATTATTTATCAAAAGAAAATGTTATTAGAAGTTATATTTTTGATATTACTCGTCGCAAAAATTCCGAAGCTAAATTAAAATATCAAGCCTTCCATGATTCCTTAACAGGCATTCCTAATCGAGAATGTTTTTATTGGAAACTAGAATTAAATCTTCAAGAAAGAAAAGAACTGAAAAAATCATTAGCTGTTATATTTATTGATATTGATCGGTTTAAAAATATAAATGAAACTCTTAATCATACTGTAGGAGATAAATTGTTAGAAAGTTTTTCTCAACGCCTAGTTTCTTGTCTTCCTCCTAGTTGTTTTTTAGCTCGTTGGGGAGGAGATGAATTTACGATTATTGTACCTTTAGATAAAGATGTCTCAGAAGTGAATAAAATTGCCGATCTTATTATTAATAACTTAAAAGATCCTTTTTTTATCGAAAAATATACAGTTTATGTGACTTGCAGTATGGGAATTGCTCTTTATCCTAGTGATGGTATTGATTCCAAAAAATTAATTAAAAATGCTGATATTGCCTTATTTAGAGCAAAACAAATGGGCAAAAATAATTATCAGTTTTATATCACAAAATTAAGTCGAGAACAAACTTTATTATTTGAGTTAGAAAATCGATTATATGATGCTTTAAAAAATCAAGAATTATTCTTAAATTATCAACATCAATTAGATTTAAAAACTAATCGTATTTCAGGAGTAGAAGTTTTATTACGTTGGCAACATCCCAATTTAGGTATGGTTTCGCCATCAAAATTTATTCCTTTAGCAGAAGAAACAGGTTTAATTATTTCCATTGGTAAATGGGTATTAGAGACAGCTTGTCTTCAGGCTAAAAAATGGCATAATTTAGGTCATCAAAATCTTATTATAGCCGTTAATGTTTCTGTTAAACAATTTCAGCAAGGAGATTTTGTAGAAGAAGTTAAAGATATTTTAGAAAAAACAAAATTTAATCCTGAGTATTTAGAATTAGAAATTACTGAAAGTCTTTTAATGCAAGATGTAACAAGAACAGAATTTATTATTAATGAATTATCTAATCTAGGGGTAAAATTTTCTTTAGATGATTTTGGTACTGGTTATTCTTCTTTTGGTTATTTAAAAAAATTTCCTTTTCATATTATCAAAATAGATCAATCTTTTGTTAGTGATTTAGCAATCAATAAGCAAGATCAAGCCTTAGTTTCTGCAGTTATAACTTTAGCAAAAGGATATAATATGATGGTGGTAGCCGAAGGAGTCGAAACAGAAAATCAGAAAAAATTATTAAAAAACCTTCACTGCGATTTAATTCAGGGATGGCTAGTTAGTAAACCATTAAAAGAAAAGGATTTTTTAGCTTTTTTAAACAAATAAAGATTACCACTGCACCATCCAAAAATTATTATTGCCTATTACTTATTCTTCATTACTTATTAATTTTTTCTATACCTCAGTTTGATCTATTTTTCGATAAAGATAGAATATAGTAGTAGGAATTGATGGAAAATTATCATAAATTAATTTTTGCAAGTTATTGACTAACTAAATTTAATTGAGGTTTTGATTAAAATGTCTATTGAAATTGGGATTATCATGGGTAGCGATTCTGATTTACCCACCATGAAAGCAGCGATCGCCATTTGTGAACAATTTGCCGTATCTTATGAAGTAGAAATAGTTTCAGCTCATAGAACCCCATTAAAGATGGTAGAATTCGCTCAGAATGCTCACAAACGCGGCTTAAAAGTGATTATCGCTGGTGCAGGAGGGGCAGCACATTTACCCGGTATGGTAGCGTCTTTAACCCCTTTACCCGTAATTGGTGTCCCAATTAATACAAAGCATTTACACGGTATTGATTCTTTATACTCTATTGTGCAAATGCCTAGGGGTATTCCCGTTGCAACTGTTGCCATTGGTAATGCGGAAAATGCTGGTTTATTAGCAGTCAGAATTTTAGCTAGTCAACAACCACAATTGTTAAAAAAAGTTGAAAGTTATAGCCAAAATCTCGAAAATATAGTAGCACAGAAACAAGCAGAATTGGAGAAGTTAGGTTATCAGGAATATTTACAACAAAAATTTATGGGATAAAATTAATTAAGGATAAAACAAATAGGTTTCTTTTTGGCGATCGCTCAAAGTTATCATGTTTTAGTCAATTTATGTGAGATTTAAAGAGGTGTTAGCTATCAGTTTTCAGTGGTCAGCTTTCATGTATAGTAAGATTTACAGATTTATTTTTTAATCTTTAATTCTTCACCAATGATTTAGGATTGCTATATTGCCTGAAGAATTTAGAATTAGGAAACGTACCCATTACATTGTTGCCCATTACCTATTGCCCATTGCCCATTGCCCATTATCGCGACTTAGTGCAAGAAGTCTAATGATTAAATTAATGTACATCATGCTTTTGAACTAACAATTTATTTATATAATACAAACGAAAGTTTACCATGAAAGTTAAAGCCGCCGTTGCCTTAGAAGCAGGAAAACCCCTTACCATCGAAACCGTTGATTTACAACCGCCTCAACTAGGGGAAGTGTTAGTCGAAATCAAAGCTACAGGAATTTGTCATACTGATGCTTATACTTTATCAGGAAAAGATCCGGAGGGTTTATTTCCAAGTATTTTAGGTCATGAAGGGGCTGGAATTGTGGTAGAAGTGGGTAAGGATGTAAAAAGTCTTAAACCAGGAGATCATGTTATACCGTTGTATATACCTGAATGTCGAGAATGTGAATATTGTCTTAGTTTTAAGACTAATCTTTGTCAAGCGATTCGAGTTACTCAAGGTAAAGGTTTAATGCCTGATGGTAGCACTCGTTTTTCTCTCGATGGTATGCCTTTATATCATTATATGGGTACTTCTACCTTTGCTAATTATACCGTTGTGCCTGAAATTGCTCTTGCTAAAATTCGCCCAGATGTACCTTTTGAAAAGGTTTGTTATATTGGTTGTCGTGTTACTACAGGTGTTGGGGCTGTGATTAATACAGCTAAAGTGGAAGTTGGTGCTAATGTGATTGTTTTTGGTTTGGGGGGTATTGGTTTAAACGTCATTCAAGCCTGTCGAATGGTTGGGGCAAATATAATTATCGGTGTGGATATTAATTCTAGCAAAAAAGCGATCGCCGAAAAATTTGGCATGACTCATTTTGTTAATCCCCAAGAAGTAGAAGCAGATTTAATCCCTTACTTAGTAGATTTAACTAAAGGAGGTGCCGATTATAGTTTTGAATGTATTGGCAACACACAAGTTATGCGTCAAGCCTTAGAATGTTGTCATAAAGGTTGGGGAGTTTGTACTATTATCGGCGTTGCCGGTGCCGGAGAAGAAATCAGTACAAGACCTTTCCAATTAGTTACAGGCAGAGTTTGGAAAGGTAGTGCTTTTGGGGGTGCAAGAGGAAGAACTGATGTACCCAAAATTGTGGATTGGTATAAAGAAGGCAAGATTAATATTGATGATTTAATTACTCATGTTATGCCATTAGATCAAATTAACACAGGTTTTGACTTAATGCACAAAGGAGAATCTATCCGTAGTGTTCTGGTATTTTAAGGGCTTTCGGACTTTTGAATAAGTTTAGATAAGTTTATTTGAGCGGTGATGAGGATTAAGACGATTTTCTTGTGTAACATAATAATAATTTATTTAGTCACCGAGTCATCTAGTCTCCTCCTCTCCTAGTCACCTAGTCACCTAGTCACCTAGTCTTGCCTTCACCTAAATCTTAAAAACCTGCCCTTAAAAGGTGGGAAGGCTTATTTTGAAATTATCTTTTTCCCCTCGCTGTAAGTGTCAGAGATATTTTTTAGATTGATAAAAGTCACTTCTTCAGTGGAAAAACTTAACGGTTGATGAAGTAACAAATAAAGACAGGGGATTAAAAATAACGTTAATAATGTTGCTAAAGATAATCCTGAAAATACCACAATCCCTAA
>NZ_VRZC01000050.1 GCF_016743215.1 Geminocystis sp. GBBB08 | reverse complement strand
TTTTTACGAAAACCTCTGGAGAAATTTTTTTGAATAAAGATATAGCTTCTTCCCATAATAAAACCGCTTTTGTCCATTGATTATTCTCTTGTGATTCAGTAGCTAATTTTATTTTTTGTTCTGCTATATTTTTAATATTTAAAGCTATTTTTTCTTGATTTATTCTATTTTGAATGAAAATAAGTTGTTGTAAATAATTATTTAAAGTTTCCTCTTTTTCTTGATAAGCAATAGTTTCAGGAGGTATTAACTCAATAGTTTTAATAGTTAATTCCCAACTTTGTTGTAAGTTTTCTAACCCCGTTAAATCACTAACTTGTGTTTGTTTATTTTGAATTTCTGTCGCCATCAATTTTCCTTTATTTAACAATTCATCAGCTTGTTTTTCTTGACTAATTCTTGTCTCAATTACTTTTATTTCCTGATTATAACTAACTAACTTATCTTGTTTTAATGAGTTTAATTCTTCTATATTAAGATTATTAAAAATCGCGATCGCTTCCTGAAAAAAACCTTTAATTCGATTCCATTCATCTACAGATAAAGGTAGATTTTTACTCACAGTTTGAGCAGTATTTACTGATTTTAAAGCTAATAATAAATTATCTAGTTGTGTAAGTTTAGTTTGATAATCTTTAATTAATAAAGTAGCATTTTCATGGTATTTTGACCAAAAAGGAATACGTTTTAACTCATTAATTGCCTCAATAAAACCTAATTGTATCTCTTGAATTTGCCTGTCTGTTAAATCTTCCTTAGACTGACTTTTTAATAAACTAGAAACAGAATTTTTTGTTGTAGTTATTAACTCACAATTACCTAAAACACAAGGGCGAGTAAAATAATAAACACCGCCAACTACTCCTAAAGAAAGAATGCCAAAAATAAAGAGAATAAAACTAGCTGAAAAATTAGATATGTTATATTTTTTAGGTTTATTTAAAAATGGCTCACTTTCATTAATAATTTTATTTTGTGTAAGATTAGAAGTAAAATATATCTTATTCACATCATTCAAACTGCGAACTAAAAAGTCATCAATAATTTGATATTTATTAATCACACCTTGAATTAAATTAATAATTTCTATAACAGTATCTTCTTGAATATCACTAATTAAAATTACCAAATAATTTTCTTCTTTAAAACATTCTATTTTCAAAGGGAAATCAAAAGTTAACTTATCATTAATAACCTCTGTCAAAGTTATTTTTAAAATTTCAAAATCAATATTATTACCGATAGCATTTTTAGTCATAGTAAAGAATGAATAATGAATAATTGATATTTATGAAATAGGTATCTTGCCTGTTTGTTATTTTTTATGCCTCATAGATAATTATTTGAATTTTGGCTAACATCAGTTATTAATAGGCAAAATAGTGCGAATCATTTTGAGAATTTTTAACAAAAAAATCTTTTGACGCAACTTTGAATTTAACTGAGGAGGAAAAGGATTTTTGGCTATTTTTTCTTTTAATAACGCATATTCAGCCATAGTTAAAGGTTGATTATCAAAAGGAGATCGAGCTTGAGTTATAATTTCTGTAGCTAAAATTTCTTCAGGAATGTCATCTTCAGGAGGTAAAGCCAACACTGAAAAATTACGGAGAAACATAGTTACTATTAAAATTAAAGTAGTAAAAAAAAATTTAACCATGAAAGATTTTAGCAATAAAAAACTCTCTTAATAAAAAGTAACAATAGAAAAATTAGACTTGATCAGAAAATTTAAGCTATATTATACTATTGATTCATCAAATACAGCGAAGGTAAGGAGGTAGCTATTTCAGAACAACTAAATCTGACGGTTAGTCTTAGAGGAACTCGTGAAGTAAGAAAAAACTGCCAAGTATTTCATTTACTCGGTCAATTAGATGCCTTTTCTGAACCAACTTTTCAGAAGGTAGTATTAAGTCATGCTAAAGAAACCAGTCATCTGATTTTAGATCTATCACAAATTGATTTTATTGATAGTTCAGGATTAGGTGCTTTAGTTCGTATTGCAAAACACCTTGAAGGTACTAAAGGAACGTTACAAATTGTAAGTAACCCTAGAGTAACCCAGACGGTAAAAATGGTGAGATTAGAGAAGTTTCTGAAATTGAAAAATTCTCTTGAGGAAGCACTAAAAGATATACAGTAATTAAATTTAAACCCAGTTTCAACCTTTGTCTCTTAACAAAATCAACTTTGAATCACAGAATTCGCCTCAATCTGACTCCCAGAATGAGGTTATTCCTTACTGGAATTTGATATTTAATGGCGAAATATCGGCTTCATCTTTACAACAAATCTCTCCTGTTTCTTTTGCTTATATTGGTGATGCAGTATATGAGTTATATGTTCGTACTAACTTTTTACTGCCTCCCCAAAAAATTTCTGACTATCACCATCAAGTAGTAGAAAAGGTTAGAGCCGAAGCACAAGCCGCTTATTTACAAAATTTGTACCCCATTTTGACAGAAATAGAGCTAAATTGGGTTCGTCGTGGCAGAAATTCTGTGAATAAATCTCCTCGTCGTTTATCTTTACAAATCTATCAACAAGCTACAGGTTTAGAAACCTTATTGGGATACCTTTACATTTGCGATCGCCCAAGGCTAGAATATTTATTATCACAGCTAGAAATGTCATTTAATAAGAATAAAAAAAAACAAAAGTCTTGAAATAAATTTCAAAATTAAAATTGAACTAAATTTAGTCCAGTTTTTCAAATACAAATTACACAAAAGTGACTTAAAAGAATATTTTTGGTAAATTCATTTTCGGATTCATGTAAATTGTTTTTAGTCCATATTGAGTAGCACTCAAAATATTATTCTTATTATCATCAATAAATAAAGTTTTTTCAGGATTAAGATTTGAGTCTTTGACGACATAATCAAAAATTTTTATATCCGGTTTATGTAAACCAACCTCATAAGAATAATAGATTTTTTCAAATAATGATTCAAATTGATAATCTGTAACGGCTTGATGAAATCTTCGTCTAACTTCTTGAATATGAATAGGGTTAGTATTGCTTAAAATAAATGTCTTTTTTTTCTGCTGAATTTTGGCTAGTAAATCACCAATTTAATTAGGCACATAACCTAACATTTCATTCCATAAATTTTTTATTTCTATCTCTGTCAAATTTAACTCAGTAATATTTTGAACTTTGTTAATAAATTCTTGATCATTAATTAAGCCAATTTCGTATTGATAAGCAATATTTTTCACCTGAATTAATAACTCATCTTCCTTTCTCTTACTCATCTTTAATAACTTAACATAAGGTGCTTCCATATCCACATCAATAATGACACCTCCTAAATCAAAAATAATCGCTTCTATCTCATTTAAGTCCAAGTCTTTCTCTCTATTTAACAATTTATTCATTACTACT
This sequence comes from Geminocystis sp. GBBB08, assembly GCF_016743215.1. GTDB lineage: Bacteria > Cyanobacteriota > Cyanobacteriia > Cyanobacteriales > Cyanobacteriaceae > Geminocystis. The sequence continues at coordinate 20,377 of NZ_VRZC01000050.1, read as the reverse complement.
CCTTGAATTTAGAATTTAGAATTTAGAATAGAGGTATCCCTCTCCTCACCAAAACACTTTTTAACCTACCCCCTACTTATAAGATTAATGTCCTCAAGATTATGGATTGTTAGACACGGTAATCGATTTGATTTTGTTTATCCTGCTTGGTTTAATACGGCCTTAAGACGTTATGATCCACCTTTATCTTTTGATGGTAAAATTCAAGTTCAAGAATTAGCTCTGAAGTTAAAAAATGAGCCGATAAATCATGTCATTGCTTCCCCTTTTTTACGCACGATTCAAACTGCCCATATTTTAGCCGAAAAACTCAATTTAAACATAAAACTAGAAGCAGGTTTAGGTGAATGGCACAATCCTGATTGGATGACACAAACTCCTGTTATTCATCCCCGAGAAGAATTAGAAGGTATTTATTATCGTATCGATTGGAATTATCAATCACAAATTATCCCCAAATATCCGGAAACTGAAGCAATGGTTTTAAAAAGAATGAAAAAAATTGCTCAACTATTAATTACACAATTTGAGGGCAATTTATTATTAGTTGGTCATAGTATTTCTGTAATAGGTATCACAAAAGGTTTACTCGGTCATGATGTCAAGGTAGATACTTCTTTGTGTTCTGTAACTAAATTAATATTATAGCCACCCTTTTAGCTTATAAATTACTATACCTATATATTCTTTTATAGCTAAAGTTGTGTTATTGAAGTTATCTGAATCTGGAAAAAGGTTAATTAAAATATTTTGCCAATTATCTTCCTCCTGAAAATCTTTTTCGGTTACTAGATAATCTGTCGGTGCTGGAATTACCGTTAGGTTTTGTTTTTCAAAAATTTTTACAGATCGAGGCATATGTATGGCAGAGGTAACTAATAATATATTATTGATATTCAATGGGGTTAAAATTTTACGCGTATAAACGGCATTATCATAGGTATTGAAAGAGTTTCCTTCTTTGATAATAGCCGATTTAGGGATACCAAAAAGTAATAATAATTCTTTCATGTCGTCAGCTTCCGATGGTAAATTTTCACCGCCTCGCCAAGGTATTCTCCCCCCTGTGACAATAATTAAAGGAGATTTACCCATGTTATACAGTTTAGCACCATAAATAACTCGATCTCCTGACTCTGCCACATCTATCATCGGGCGAGGGAGAATCATTGGTTTAATACCACCTCCTAAAATAACAATAGCTTCGGCATTTGGTAAGTCTTCGGCGGTTGAAATATATTGCCATTCTAAAGATTTAACCAGTAATTTACTAAAGTAATAATTACCGCCAATAAATAAGATCATCACGGCGATAATAATGGGAATAGGTAGCCAACGGGGATATTTCCACCATAAAATTAAGCTAATTATCAGCAAGAAGAATACTAACCCTAAAGGGTAGAAAAAAAGCGGTAATAATTTTGATAAAAAAAGAAAATCCACCATAAAAATTAGGAATAAGGAGTAAGGAATTAAAAGTTACGCACCATATCAGCTTATTTCACAAGGAATTAACAGTTACAAGTAAGATGCCTGTTTTACAACTATTAATTAGGGGTTGCCTCATAGTGAGTGGTGTCGTGAAGATAGAGAAGACTTAAGAGGGAAGAGTTTTAATGGTTTTTATTGTTAGAATTTGAGTATGTAAATACATATTACTTACCCAGTTTTTAACTAAATAAGGGGTTTAAACTCCTTGCTAAAACTGCGCATTTTTTTGGCAATGTATTAAGTCAAAACCCTTGATTTTTTTGCTTCTGATTAATTCACCGTACCCTAATTATTAGGAATTACCGATTTTAGGTATGATGCCAATAAAATATCTTTGCCTCTTTCCCCCTTTGCGTCTTTGCGTCTTTGCGAGAAACAATCATACAAAAATTTTAGCAACACCAATAATTGTAGGGCTTAAAATATTAACCCTTTACTTTCACTATTCTTTTGATGGTACTTCTAAAGTCGTATCACCGCTTAAACCGAAGGCTTCATGAACAGCTTTTAGAGCTTGGATTCCTTGAGATTCAGAGACTACACAACTAATTTTAATCTCAGAGGTAGTAATCATATAAATGTTGATCTTTTCTTGTGCTAATGCTTTAAAAAACTTTGCCGCTACTCCTGGAGAGCCAATCATTCCTGAACCGACTATACTTACTTTAGCAATGTTTGGATCTACTACTATATCTTTAAATTTAATCTCGGATTGCAGTTTATAAAGAGCGTTTTTGGCTTGTTGTGCATCTTGTTGGGCTACCGTAAAGGCAATATCACGCATAGGAATACCATCGACTAAACGACACCGCTGGGATTGAATAATCATATCAACACTGATATTTTCTTGAGCTAAGACAGTGAAAACTTTTGCCGCCATGCCGGGTATATCAGGCACAAATAAGATTGCTAATTGGGCTTGATTTTGATCTAAGGCAACTCCTCTGACGGGTACTAAGTTAGTATTTTCTTCGGTTTGCTCTTGTAAGATATTAGAACTATCAATGTCAAAAGCTTCACATAAAGCGGAGATCGCCTGATCACATTCGTCTTGATCAACAATACAACTAACTTTGACTTCGGAAGTAGAAATCATTTGAATATTGACACCAGCGGAGGCTAAAGATTGAAACATTTTCGCTGCAATACCCGGTCTTCCAATCATACCTGCTCCAGCAATGGCAATTTTAGCGATTTTTTTCTCCACTAAAATGTCTGTATTGCCGTTCTCGTCTAATATAGGTGCGATGGCCATAGCTACTGATTCAGCATGGGGTAAAACACCTTTAACCACCGTGAAAGCAATATCGTTACTATTACCTTCATGGATGGATTGAATAATTAAGTCAACATCGACGTTTTGACGGGCAATTTCTCCAAAAAGTTTTGCTGCTATGCCGGGGCGATCGGCAACCCTTAGAAGGGCAATTTTGGCTTGATCTGAGTCAAATTCCACGGCATCTACAGCCTTAGTAATTTCTAATCCCACAAGAGATCTACCTTGATTCGGTGGAGAGATAACTTTAGTACCGAGATCATCAGTCCAACTAGATTTTACCACCAAAGGCATTCCAAAATTACGGGCGATTTCTACGGCGCGAGGATGTAAAACTTTTGCCCCTAAACTAGCTAACTCTAGCATCTCATCGCTAGTAATTTCCGTCATTAGTTTGGCTGATGGTACAATACGAGGATCGGTAGTTAAAATACCGGGTACATCAGTATATATTTCGCAACAATCGGCTTGAAGGGCTACGGCTAAAGCTACGGCTGAAGTATCAGAGCCACCTCTACCTAAAGTGGTAATTTCAAAATCGGTTAAGTTGGTGATTCCCTGAAAACCTGCGACTACAACGACTTTACCTTGTTGTAATTCTCGATTAATGCGATCTGGTTTTATTTCTAAAATTCGTGCCTTACTATAATTAGCTTCTGTTACAATTCCTACTTGTGCCCCCGTCAAAGAGATGGCAGGTTGCCCGATTTCTTGTAATGCCATGCTCAATAAAGATATAGAAACTTGTTCTCCAGTGGAAAGTAACATATCCATTTCCCGACGACTAGGGTTATTAGAAATTTCTTGGGCTAATTTTACCAAACCATCGGTGGTTTTTCCCATAGCTGAAACAACGATAACAACTTGGTTTCCTTCTTTAACAGTGCGGGAAATTCTTTGACTAACCGACTTAATGCGATCGATTGTACCTACCGAACTACCACCATATTTTTGGACAATTAGCGCCATATCTTAAGTTTAAATTATGATAAAAATTTCCTGATTAATAGTAACAAAATTTGCCACGATTCAGATAAAATCTTTAAGTGTTGACTATTATTCACAAAGTTAATGCTAATCATAGCCTAATGTAAGTAATACTATTTCTTCTAACTCCGTGATAGTTTGAGGTTGAAGTTGTCCTAATAAACGAATCAAACTACTTTTATTGAGTACTCTCATTTGATAACATAAAGCGACAGAATCTTGAGTTAATCCTCCATTGCCTTGACTGATTTTTAAGCAGATAGGTAAAACTCCTCGATTTTGATTTGTAGTTAAAGGTATAGCTATGACTATTGTGGAGATTTGATACTTTCATTTGTTATTATATTCATCGTGATTCAAGGGTCAATTATGCCTAAAATTCTTTTATTAACTATACCCAAAAATTATCGATCACAGTCAAGAGATACCCGTGTAGAAGTTGATTTTTGACAATATTTCCTTAGCCCGAAAAATTGATGAACTGGAAAGTGCGATCGCCTCTGGGAATTTACTGCCTTAATTTTAGAAAACTTCTTCATGATTACCAATAGATTCTAAAAAATTGCAGATGTTTCGTTATAGTTTTCTAATTTAAAAATAATCCGAAGCTCATAACTAGCACTACAAACATAAAAATCTTTAAGTTCACCTTTGAATTTATGAGTTTTTCACGGAGGTTGAAATGGATCATCAGAATGATAAAAAAAGTTGTTATTATATTTAGTTGTTATGATAAAAAATATTATAAATATTAGGAATTATTGTAATATAGAACAAATTTTAAGTTTTGATGTTTCAAACCAACCTACTAGCTTTGAATATGCCGATTTTATACAAGTAAATATGTCTTTGGCTTTAGGATTAATTAACCATAAATTATGCCTAAAATTCCTTTATTAACTATACCCAAAAATTATCGATCGCAGTCAAGAGATACCTGTGTAGAAGTTGATTTTTTACAATGTTCAATGTGGAGACAAATGTCTTTAATTAAAAAAGCAGAATTAACTATTGGTATTACTCAAGGTTGTCGAGAATTAACTTTACAAGGAATTAAAAATAAATATCCTCAAAGTACTTCTGAAGAACAAAGATTATTATATAAAAAAATTATTGTAGGAGATCATATAAATAGTGTCATTATTAATAAAAAAATTGAAGAAGATATTATGATTGGTAATCCCATAGAATTAGCATTATTAATAGCTAAAATATTAGAAAGTTTAGAGATAGTTTATTTTGTGGGTGGATCGATTGCTAGTTCTTTATGGGGAGAAAGTCGTGCTACTTTAGATTTAGATATAGTCCCTGATTTAACTTTGGAAAAAATTGATAATTTTATCGCTAAAGTTGAGCCTTTATTTTATGTTAATGAAGAAGCAGTTAAACAGGCTATTATTAATAAATCTTGTTTTAATTTAATTCACTTTATTACGAGTGAAAAAATAGATGTTTTTATCCCTAATCAAAGCTCTTTAATTCAAACAGAAATAGAAAGAAGAACTTTACAACAAGTAGAAAAAAATGGTAATTGTTTATATTTAGCAACTCCTGAAGATATTATTTTACAAAAATTGATTTGGTATCGAGATGGAAATAGAATTTCCGAGCGTCAATGGCGAGATGTTTTAGGTGTTTTAAAAGTGCAGTCAACAGCCTTAGATTTAGATTATTTGCGATCGTGGGCTAAAATAGAAAATATATCGGATTTGTTGAATCAAGCCTTATTAGAATCTGGTTTATCTTAATTTTTTATTTGATTGATTAAGATTAGAAAAGAATAAGACTGTTACAATGGTTATAGCTAAAATCAGATTAATTATAATTCATGAATGTTTCTTCTTCCGTTAAATCCATTGAAAATAAAACCGATTTAATTCCTTGTAAACCTCATCACATTGAAGCAGAATTAATTGAGACTTGTAAAACGCAAATTTTAGCTAGTGATAAGGCGCAAAGAATGGCAGAATTTTTTAGTTTATTAGGGGATTCTAACCGTTTAAGGATACTTTCGGTATTGGCACAACAGGAGTTATGTGTGTGTGATTTAGCGGCAACTTTAGACATGAGTGAATCAGCAGTATCTCATCAATTGCGAACTTTAAAAGTAATGCGTTTAGTAGGGTACCAAAAAATAGGCAGAAAAGTTTTTTACCGCCTTTTAGATCATCATGTATTACAATTATATCGTTCCGTTGCCGAGCATTTAGACGAAACTGATTAGATTATAATTGTGGCACAAGTTGCGGCAATGCACAATAAATGGGCAATAGGCAATGGTAAAATCTTCATTCTAAATTCTAAATTCTTCAGGCAATAGTGATTAAAATTAGCGTTGGTGAATTTATACTGGAAAGATGACAGTAACCATAAAAAACTCAAAACTGTTGTCGAATATTATTAACAGTTACAGATTAAGTGTTTTTTTCGTGATTCCATAATTCATATCTTGTTTCACCAACGCCCAGAAAAGATTTTCCGCTATCCACTAAAAAATGATTTTTGATAGCTTGTCTGCCTAATAACATTCTAAAACCCATCATGTCACGATTGGTTAAAGTTAACTCAATATTCCACTGATAACCGCCTAATTTTACAGTAGTGAGAATCACTGGTCGAAGTTGCATATAGCCTCCTGAATTAGTAACGTGTCGATATTCCAGTAAAGGTGCGATACAATCAATGGTAGTGGTGGTTTTTCGTTGAATAGGATGAACTTGAAACTTGACCATTTCTCGATCATTATCTTTATAAGTATCAATATGTAAAGCGTGTAGTGCTGAAGTTCTTGCACCAGTATCAATTTTAACTTTAATTTTGTCAACCCCTAATGCTGGTAATGCTATGTATTCTCGCCAACCGATTAGAGGTAATTGTTTTTTTTGTTTCATTCTTCCTAATTCGGAGTTGCTGAAAAATAGGTAATAGATAATAGGTTATGATTCATAGAGAATAAATAGATAATAGGTTATTATTTACGGATAAAATTTATTTCCCAGTAGGTTTTGAATTGATGTGTCTAACTATTACTAATAATTCCTCATTCCCATTCCTGATTATTAATTAATTGGCACAAGCTGTACATTCTTCTTTAAAGGAATCTCGTTGCACAATGCGTACATAATAGACAGCTTTACAACCTTTTTCCCATGCTAAAATTAATGTATCATAAATGTCTTTAGCTTTTAAGGCTCTTTCAGGCTCTTCTGGGAAATATACTCCTTCATTCAGATTAAAAAGTAGTTCCATTGAAATTCCTGTATCGATCCATTGTTGAATAACAGCGATCGCCTTTACAACTTCATTTTGATTAAGATGTTTATTTTCTTGATAAAACCAATTTTTATCGCTAATATAAGGGGGTGCAATGGGTACTGTACCTTTTGCCCATTTGTCATAGAAAAAACGACTATAAACAGGCAAAACACTAGCGGTACAACCTTGTACTAAAGATGATGAGGTGTTAGGTGCGATAGCAGTAATATGAGAGTTACGAACGCCAAATTCTTGAATATCATCGGCTAATTGTCGCCAACGAGGTTTATCATAGGCATTTTCTTCAAACCATTCTACGGATTGACAACCCATTAATAATCCTTTACTCCAATCACTACCTTCAAAAGCAGGATAAGCACCTCTTTCTTTAGCTAATTTCATAGAAGCACTGGTGCAATAGTAACCAATATCCTCAAATAGATTACTAATTTCTGAAAGGTTGCTATATCTTAAATTTCTTTTAACTAACCAATCAGCTAATCCCATAGCACCGACACCAATAGTACGATAACGATCATTATGAGCTTTGGCATCAGCAAAAGGTGGTAAAGTAATTTCAATAGTATTATCTAAAATCCTTACTGCTAAAGTGCAAATAGACTCCATTTCCTCTTTTTCTAAGTTGGCAAGGTTAAGGGAAACTAAATTACAGCAGTGAGCATATTTACCAGGAGTAACATTACTAAAACTCTCAGTACATAAATTAACCCCTGGAATATAACCGTCATGTTTATTAGGATTAGCTTTGTTAATGGTATCTTTAAAGGCTAAGTAAGGCATTCCTGTTTCTACTTGGGCCTTCATGATATGTTTAAATAACTCTCTAGCGTTTACCTTTTTATAGATTTTGATTTTTGTGCCAAGATTTGCTTCAATGATACTATAAGCTCTTTCAAATTCTACACCCCATAAAGGCGGTAAGTCAATATTTAAAACATTTTTAACCTCAAAAGGATCAACTAAAGTCCATTCTTGTTTATCTTTAACTCGACGCATAAATTCATCGGGTAGAATAAGCTGAGGGAATACATCGTAAGCCTTACGACGTTGATCTCCATTTTCCGTTTGCATCTCCAAAAATTCAGGTACATCTAAATGCCATATATCTAAACCTACAGTTACAGCACCCGCTCTTCTTCCTCCTTGATTCACCGCAATAGCAGTATCATTGAGTAATTTAATCCAAGGTATCACTCCTCCTGACGCATTTTTTTTGCCCATTACTGAGCTTCCTGTCGCCCTAATTCTGGACACATTTACCCCTACTCCACCACCATTTTTAGAAATTCTAGCAGTATTAGTTATTTCTTGAAAAATACTTTCTAAATTATCATCAATACTCAGAATAAAACAGCTAGTTAATGAACCATTAGGCACTCTTAAATTACCTAAAATAGGAGTAGCAAGAGAAATACGCCGAGAAGCGATCGCCTCGTAAAATTGACGAGCATAAGTTAATCTGACATCAGGGGCTTCCACTAAGCTCAACAATAAACTACAAGTAAGGAAGGCTTCTTGAGGTAATTCTTGAGGCAGAAGATAACGACTACTTAACAACACGACTCCGGCGTAATCATAGTCTAAATCCCAATCAGGGTTAATCCAACTATTGGCTTCGTCTAATTCTTGAGGTGAATAAGTTAAAATTCGTGGATCATATTTACCCTCTTTGACAAAAGTATCAACAGTTTGAACATAATTACCGTAATTATAACCCCGTGTTACCAGAGTATCTTTCCATAAACTCCAAATATGTAAACGTCCTGCAACGTAACGCCAATCAGGCTCTTCAAGATTACACATTTCTAAGGCACAATTAATTAAATTATCCTGAATATCTCTAGTGGTGATGCCTTGACGAAGACGAGTTTTTAAACCAGATTCTAAGGCGATAGAATTAACATCTTTACCGCTACAAGCCCAATTAACAACTTTTCTGATTTTTGCAATATCAAGAGGGGCGGACTTTCCATTTCTTTTCAGTACTTCTATACTGTTTGTTGACTGAATTTTGTTGGGGTTATGATTACCATAATGAACCGTTGACGAATGGGCCAAGATCGTGTTTTCTTGCGTATCCAATAACATTGCTTCTGCCTCGCTTACTTTAAGTATTTCTACTCAAAAAAAATTTACTTCTATTTCGTTCTTCTCTTTTATACCATACATATGGGGTAGTCTGTTTACTCCATACACTATATGTAAAAATTAGTCAATAAAATTAAATACTTATTTTTATAAAAAAAACATAGACAAAAGACAATGAATCATTGATATACAATATATAATAATCAATATTAGAATTTATTTTATAACGATTAGTTGTTAGATCAATATTTTAGTACATAAATACTATTAAATCTAACTAAAATAATTTTCCGTAAGGTAATAATAACAGAATTTTTCGTAATTTAAGAGTTAAGAAAAAATGTAAATTAAATGCGTATTTTAAAACTCTTCCCTCTTCTCAAATCTGCTCTTCCCTACCTTGACGACACCATTATGAGGCAACCCCTAATTATACATTGTTTAATCAGTTAAAATATCCGTTAAATCTAATACAAAATCTGGCAATATATTTTCACCATAAAGGGTTTGAGGATTATTAAGGGTAATCACTGATTGATTTGCTTGATAAACTTCTACTGTTTTGCTTTGTGGATCGATTAACCAACCTAAATTTAAGCCATTTTCTAAATACTCGGTCATCTTTTTTCTTGTTTCTTCAATTTCATCATTTACTGATAGTAATTCAATAACAAAATCTGGACAAATGGCAGCAAATTTGCGTCTTTCTTCTGGGGTTAATTTTTCCCATCTTTCTAATTTTATCCAAGAAACATCGGGAGAACGAATTGCACCATTCGGCAGTTTAAAACCAGTGGAAGAATCAAAACCAATTCCCAATTTATAACGATTATTCCAAGCCCATAATTGTCCAGCAATACTCCAGTTTTTTTGTCCTGTTTCGCTTCCTGTTGGTGACATAATAATTAATTCTCCTTTGTGATTTCGTTCAAAATTGAAGTTTTGATTATGGTTACAAATACTGATGAATTGTTCATCATCAAGAATTAAAGTAGGATTTAAGTTAAGAGTTAAAGTTGTCATTTACACCCTCCAAAAAAAATAATTGCTTAAGAATTGCTTAAGAATTGTTAAAGTTCAATCCCTAATTCTTTCAATTTTTCTTCTAATAATTTTACTCTGATTTCAGACTCATCAGCACGTTGTTTTTCTTGTTCAGCTTTTTGTTTTTCCTGTTCGGCACGTTGTTTTTCCTCTTCTAATTGCCTTTGGGTATCTTTAATTTTTTCTGATAATTCAACATAAGTTAAAAACCGATTTCCTTCCGCATCATAAATTTGTAAACCTTCTAAATCCAGTTCAAATTTAACCTTCAAAAGAGGACTAATAAAACCTCGCATTTCTTCTATGATTTCTAGGCTATTATCCTGTCTTAAATAACCATTCAAATCATTTTTATCTGGATCATAAATATAATATTCTTCTACCCCATATTGTTCATAAAATTTTAATTTTTTGGCCATTTCTTTGAGGGTATTGCCGGGGGAAAGTATCTCAAAAACCACTTGAGGCGTAATATTATCTTCTTTCCATTGTTGATATGAGCCTCTGTCTCCTTTTGGTCTTCCTAATACTACCATCACATCAGGTGCTTGACGAATTGTATTACTACCCTCCACTGGATACCACAGTAAATCACCAGTGATAAACGCATTAGGATTATCAGCAAAAAGTAATTCTAAATTTTCCTTAATGATGACGATATAACGAAATTGTTTAGTATTGTCAGACATGGGTTTTCCATCGCTATCCGGGTAAATTACTTCTGATTTTTTTTCGAGTAACATTGATTTGTTCATTTACGGATTCCTCGATCTTTCTTTTTAATAATTTAGAGTGAGTTACTTTGAGAAAATTTCATTATCTTGACTATAAACTTATCCTCAAAACTGCTCACTATACCACTATAGCTTTTATGCTTATTTTCGCATCTCCAAAAATTCTGTCACTATTCGTTAAAATGCAGAATTTCTTGATAAAATGCGGTTTGGGTCAGATTAATTATAGTGATTTAACTAAATGTCGAAAGAAGTTGCACGCCTAGTTTTCAAAAAAAAAACAATTAAAAAAGAATAATAATCCGATGCAATGGGAAATTGACGAAAATCATCCCCTGTAAAGGTAATTCATAAATTACTCCTAAATTCAATTAAATCCAGAATTTGCTCGAATTGAAATTGACGCACTAATTTAGTTAATTGTTGGGCAAAAATTCCTTCGGTTTTGGGTATTTCAGCAATTAAATTCATAACTTGTTCGGTATCGGCTTCCATGACTGCTTCTGATAATTTTATTAACCATTCTTTTGGCATTATTTGGAATTTTTCAGGTGTTAGCAAAGGTGATTCATGAATTCCCCCTACGGTTAGATTTATTCCATTTTGTGCCGTCATTTCCTCATAAATATATTTAACCCCCAAATGTTTAGTTAATGTCTCAAAAATGGTATTTTCTTTAAAGGGTTTACGGATAAAATCATCACAACCGGCCGAAAGTACGATCGCTTTTTCTTCTTCTAAAACACTAGCAGTTAAAGCAATTACAGCCGTAGCACTACCCTTGACGTGAGATTTAATATATTTAGTGGCTTCATAACCATCCATGACAGGCATTCTCATATCCATAAAAATTAAGTGCGGTTGCCATTCTTCCCATATTGCGATCGCCTCTTGCCCGTTACTAGCTTCTTTGATCTCAAATCCTAAAGGTGTAAGGAGTTTAATCAATAATTGACGATTAATTGGTTTATCATCTACCGCCAAAAGTTTGTAAGTAGGTTGATTTGGAGCAAGGGCTAAAATATGTTTAGTCTCAATATTGTTACTATGAATTTCTTTGCCTAATTGTACTTGAATGGAAAATTTAAAGGTTGTGCCTTTTCCTAATTCACTTTCAACGGCAATATCTCCTCCCATTAACTGTACAAATTGCCGACTAATCACTAAACCTAAACCTGTACCTTCTTGGGCTTGTTGCCCTGATTCTGTTTGACTAAAAGCCTCAAATAATTTATCTAAATCCTCTTGTGCAATGCCTACGCCCGTATCACGAATGATGAAATTTAAAGTATAGTTTTCTGTGGTTTCTTCAGGGAGGGCAAGGGGCTTAAGCCCTTTGTTAAAAACCTTTGTTAATGTTTTAGGGGAATCAACGGTTAAAACGACTTCCCCTTCTTTAGTAAATTTAATGGCATTACCTAATAAATTAAGCAAAACTTGACGTAATTTAAGGCTATCGGTATAGATATAGTGCGGTAAATTCTCCCCTCTATCAATAATTAACTCTAATCCTGCATTAATCGCTCGTAAATGCAACATATCTTCTATGTCATCAAGCAAACGGTATAAATCGAAATCAGACTTATTCAGAGTGGTTTTTCCGGCTTCTATCTTAGAGAAATCAAGAATATTGTTGATTAAGTTCAATAAATACTCACCACTACGATGAATAATACCTGCATTTTCGTATTGTTCAGCAGGTAAGTTTTTGGTGCGCATCATTACCTGAGAAAAGCCAATTACGGCATTTAAGGGCGATCGCAATTCATGACTCATGTTAGCAATAAAGGTACTTTTAGCCTGATTTGCCACTTCCGCTTTATCTTTGGCAACGGCTAATTCTGTGGTACGTTCTTCTACTCGTTGCTCTAAGGTTTCAAAAGAACTTTTTAACTGACTTGCCATGCTATTAAAAGAATCTGCTAAAGTTTCCAGCTCAGAAATCCCTTTTACCTCCACAACCTGATTTAATTCACCTCGTGCAATGGCACTACTAGCCTGACTTAATCCTTTAACTGATTTAATAATAAAATTTGAGGTAATAATGCCTAATATAGTAGCGATAACTAAAGTCAACAAACAGAGTAAAATTGTCATTTTAGTATTAGCATCAATTTCTGTCATAAAATCCGATCGAGGAATCATTGTCACCAGTAGCCAATTTAGGCCATATTCATCTTGATAAGGTTGAATTTGAACGAATAATAAATTATTTTTTGAGTTAACTGTCAAAGAAATTTGGGTTTTAATTTGAGTTAAATCTGGATATTGTTTTTGTAATTCAAAGGCGATCGCTTTTGTTTGTAGGTTTTGACTTTCAGTGACACTTAATAGAGTTAATTTTCCCTTGTCATCTTTAATATAGGGAATTTCTAAGGTAGATGTTGCGATCAAATTCCCTTCTTGTTCAATAATAAATGTTTGTCCTGAAGGGGAAAATTTTAATTCATTTAAAAATGTGCTAAGAGTCCCTAACCTTACACCACTATGAAAAACACCTTGCAAATTTTTCTGATTATCATAGATAGGAAACAATGTATTAATCACTAAGGTTGATGCCGCTTGATCAATAAAAATTGGTCCCCAAGTTTGTTTTTTCTTCTCTTTTACTGTAAGATACCATGGTGTTGATCGCATATCAGGCCCGTTTGTCTTACTTTCTAATAATTTAGACTTTCGTCCATAATTGTCAACTTGATAAATGTTAGTTGTTCTGATGTCAGGAAAGGAGATTTCCCTTAAAATAAAAGTATCCTCTTTTTGATTTTCCCTCGGCGAAAAATACATAATATTTTCTCCTTTTTCATTAGCAAATCCTGTAGCAGATAGGGAAGTAGATAAATTAATCTGTTGCCAAAGATGCGATCGAACTGCTTCAATATCTTTAATATTAAGGCTACCCCGTTGAACAGCTTTATAATTAATTGCCACTGCCTGTTGCTTATTTTGTAGGTAATTATCAAGATGATCGTGTATGCGATTACCAGTTTGATTCATTAACTGATTAGCTAATTTATTGACGGCAGATTCTCCACTGCGAAAAGAAAAATAACCAACTAAACCCACTGCACCAATAATTTGTAAAACAAAGGGAATAATTAACACCAATCTGAGGGAAATTTTTCGAGATTTTGGTAGTTTTTGCTGGAGGCTAATCATCGGTTATTATGAATTTAATAAAACAATTATCTTTTCAAATTAAAATTTATATCACTTTAATTAGTGTATTAAGTATTTGATCAATTTCCATTAAACCTTGTATTCCTCTTTCTCCATAAATAATTTTTTTGAGATTTTCTAACTCATCTTGAGGATTAATTTGTGTCGTTTTATAAGAAGATGCTGAAGACTGCACGATCGACTTCTTGTAAACTAATACTTGTTGAGTCAGAAGATCTGTAACAGTAACTAATAACATAAGAAGTAATTAATTCTCTGACAGGGGCAATTAAACAACTACCGCCGACTAAAACTACTTTCTCAATCTGTTTTTTATTGATGCCCTTACCTATTGACATCTCAATAATTTCATCAAGACAATTCCGTAATTGAGGTAATAGTTGTTGAGTTTCTAATATTTCTGTTAGTTCTTGTCGATCGAACACTATATCATAGGCAATAAAGGTATCTTCATCCAACCAACTTTCCTTTGCTTGTTCAGTATGGGATAGTTTAATCTTAATACGTTCAGCTATTTCTAATAAATTTTGCCAAGCTACGTTACTTAAATCTTTTTTGGCAATGCCTTGTTTTTTCAAATAATCTTCTATCAACCAAATATCAATATCTTCTCCTCCTACATAGGCTTGAGTTTTAGCGATTACCTCCCCTTTTAATTCCTTGACTTGAGAAGAAGATGCGATCGTACGCACTAAACTAAGATCTAATGTACCTCCGCCAAAGTCCGCAACTAAAACTAGGGTATTAGGTTTTTTCACGGCATAACCAAAGGCGGCGACGGTGGATTCATCCACTAACTGCAATTTTTCAATACCTAATGCTGTAGCTACCTCACGACACCAATTCGAGTAACTTTCAAAGCCTCCTACTGGCACGGTAAATATTGCTTGAGAGGGGTTTAAATGCTGTAATTTTAGTTGTTGCCAAATTTCTTGTAAAAATATTTCTGCTACTGCTTCACTGGGGTATTCTTTACCTTCTATTATCCTCGCCGGAGAGCGATATTCGGCGGCTAAATCTCTTTTAAAGGCTTTAAAAAACCGTTCAGGCTTACTACATCCTAACCGACGAGTGCGTACTTGTTCTCCTAATATGAACTCATGTCCTTCTTTGATAAAGACTAAGCTAGGTATGACGGGGATTTCTGACACTGAATCGTTATTAAGTTTCATCCGACTCGTGTTAGAAAAAATTAGTTATGATGAATATATCTAAAATAATAGAAAAAAATGGAAACTATTAAAATAGATCAAGCTGTATTGCACATTAATCAATTACTGGAAATAGTAGCTAAAGGGAAAGATATTATTATTACTAAAAATTATCAACCTCTAGTTAAATTAAGCTCAATAAAACAAGAAAAAAAACGTTCTCCATTATTTGGCAGTGATAAAGATATTATTGCCATTAGTGACGACTTTGATCAACCATTAGACGATTTTCAAGAATACATATAAAGTATAATTTTATAAAAATAAACTAGGGGAAACATGAAAATAATCTGCTAAAGCCTCTGCTTGATTAGCATTGATAGCACAACTACCTTCTTTTATTTTTTTGAGGATTTCTTGACTACCAAAAATGTTCAATAAATCCGAGTCATTAATCGATCTTGCTTCCATGAGGTGTTGTAAAATTTGATTAGGAGTTGCAACATCTAAAGAATGATTTTCTGTTTCATATTTTTCGACTAACATCACCAATAAATCATATAATGTATCTTCTTCGATCGTTCTATTTTGATTAAATAAAAGTTGTTCAATTTCTGTTAAAACTTTCTCATATTCTGCTTCCGTTTCAATAATTTTAGTAGCAGTTTTTGTTAGTAATTCGTTATAAAGATTACGATTGATAGTATGGGTCATTTTTCCATTTGTCCTTATCATATTCACTATGGGTTAATAAATATTTATAATAGATTATTTGTTTTTGATAATCAATTCCTACAATTAAACGATATTTATTTCCTTTGAGATTAAATACTGTAAAATTCTTCACTGCTTCGGCTGTAGGATAAACTGTTTTAACATCTTCTAAATGATTCCAATTAACATTTTTGACTACCTGACACCAACTATCAATAACTTGTTTTATGTCTGGATATTTATTAGCATCTAGCTTTAGCTTTGAAGTGGAAATAATCCTCATAATTTTCCGTCTGTTGATATTCTGCCATAGGTGACTTGACTTTGTTTTTACTTTTGGATACTCTTAATTATACTTCCTTCTCGAAACTGAATTGAGATAAATTTAACCAAGGATGTTTTGTTTTTAGGCTTAATAAAACATTCTGAATTTTTGATTCTTGTTTATCTTTTAATAAATCATAGGCTACAGCTAAGATTTCTTTTTCATTGGTAGTTTCAGCTACTTTTAAAATAAAGTTTACTCCTTCTTAGCACTAGTTCGTATAATTATTTATCAAAAAATAAAAATGTCATACTGAGCGTAACGTAGTGAAGCGAAGTATCTCGGAGATTCCTCTCTATGCTCGGAATGACAACTGATCATCAGAACTTGATATTACAGCAAAATCTTGTATTTGATTAAATCCTCATTCCTAAGTTTTAGTACCCTATGAAGTCTGTCAAGAAATATTAGCAGGGGGTAAAATTGGTTTTGCTATTTCTGCATTTAATAGCGATACTTACTTACAAAAACAATCATCACCTCCTTTTTTTATTCTCGTTATAAAATCTATATTTCTCTTAATTAATTCCGGCCAAAATTGAAAATGATAAAAGCCTCTATCCAACAATAATAATGTTTTACTTTTTACTAAACTAAGAATTTTTTGCTCAAATTTAACATCAGAAGTTTGCGGATTTTCTTCTACCCAAATTTCTACCGGTAACTCAACAGCTAAATCCATAACTACTGCCATTTTTCCGGCTAATTTTCCCCTAGAAATATCCTTAAAACTATCTAACTTTCTGAACAATGCCTCTAATGTTGAACCATCAACTTTTTCATCAACAGTCTATTGCACCCGAAGATCTCAAATTTTGCCATAATATAACATAACCTTGACCATAATTAAAAATTAACATGACTACTGCGAGAAACGTATTAAGAAAGCCATTAGAAACTTGTTGTACATCGCCTATGACGGGATTTTATCGTAACGGTTGTTGTGATACAGGGGTTGAAGATAGGGGGTTACATTTAGTGTGTGCACAAGTAACGGCGGAATTTTTGGCATTTAGTAAAAAACGAGGTAATGATTTAACTACTCCCGTGCCGATGTTTAACTTTGAAGGATTGAAACCCGGTGATAAATGGTGTTTATGTGTAGGGCGTTGGCATGAAGCCTTACAAGCTGGAGTTGCACCTCCAATAATACTTGCTTCTACCCATGAAAAAACCTTAGAATTTATTGCCTTAGAAGTTTTACAAGAACACAGTTTAATAATTAATAATTAGTAGGGGTAATTTATGAATTATGTTTACAATAATTTTTATTATGCAAGAGTTCTAATATTTTTTTATGACTAATACAACGAATATTCAACAAAATAAGGGCACTATTTTACTAATAGATGACTTACCAGAAAATTTACAACTACTCAGTGATTTACTGATTAAACTCGGTTATAATGTTCGTAGTGTTACCAGTGGTAGAATGGCACTGAAAACCCTTCAAGTCAAACAACCAGATGTCATTCTCTTGGATATTAAAATGCCAGAAATGGACGGTTATCAAATTTGTACTGCTATTAAAGCTAATAAAAATTTACAAGATATTCCCATTATTTTTATCAGTGCCTTAGATGATACCTTTGACAAAGTTAAGGCGTTTCAATGTGGTGGTGTTGATTATATTACTAAACCTTTTCAAATTGAAGAAGTTGTCGCACGAGTAGAAAATCAGCTTACTATTCAAAGACAAAAAAAGATTTTACAAGAAGAAATTAAAAAACGACAAGAAACAGAAGAAATACTTTACCAATCTAGGGCGTTAATTTCTAGTGTCTTAAATTCAGCACTAGATGGAGTAGCCGCACTACAAGCTGTTCGTGAACCATTAACCGGCGATATTAAAGATTTTCGTTGTATAATGGTTAATCCTGTGATTGCTAAGGCATTTCATCGACAAGATGAAGAAATTATGGGTAAATTAATATTAAGAAAATTAATTTATCGTCTCAATCCCGATCTTTTTAATCGATTTATTAGTGTAGTGGAAACTGGCAACCCCTTAGCAGAAGATTTTTATTATCCTGTGGGAGAATCTTCTTGGTATCACTTTGTCGCCGTCAAATTAGGTGACGGTTTTGCTATTACTATACGAGATATTACAGTTCGTAAGAAGATGGAAATAGAATTACAAGAAGCTAATCAAAAGTTGCAATTGATGGCTAATTCCGATGGCTTAACCCAAATTGCGAATCGCCGACGCTTCAATGAGTATTTATCCGAAGAATGGCAACGAAATCTACGACAAAATCAACCTTTGGCTCTTATTTTTATTGATATTGACTATTTTAAACTTTATAATGATTATTATGGACATCAAAATGGTGATGATTGTTTAATTAAAGTCGCTCAAGCTATTACTAAAGAACTTGATCGAAATGGGGATTTAGTCGCTCGTTATGGCGGTGAAGAATTTGCCATTATTTTACCTAATACTAACATTAAAGGAGCGTTTAAGGTAGCCGAATCCTTGAGAAATGCCATCAATTCTCTTGCTATTCCTCATCAAACTTCTCTCGTTAGTCAACATATTACTATAAGTTCAGGGGTAGCCAGTATTATTCCCACTGCACAAAATAGTTTAAAAGATTTAATTAGTCAAGCGGATAATGCCCTTTATACTGCTAAAAATGAAGGACGGAATCGAGTAATCCCTAGTCAAAAAGAATCAATGTGTTGATAAAATTTGAGATCTTCAGGTGTGTCTATATCTCTTAATACTGGTAATTGATAAACACTCCACTTCAGTTTATTGGCGATCGCCATAGTTTGAGAAAAAACTTGACTTGTACCCCAATTAATGTTAGTAAATAAGGTTTTGTTCAGTTGATTTAAACCTAAAAGATAATAACCACCATCTTGCGCTTTACCGATAACTAAATCATGATTATTTAAAGCGACAAATGCTTCTTGTAAAATGTGATAATTTAACTGTGGACAATCAATACCAATAATAATAACTTGTTGGTTATCTTGGATAAAAGTATCATCAAAAGCTGAATACATTTTTAATCCTAAATCTCCCTCTATTTGTAAATAATAATTATATTGTTTACCTAACCACCCTTTCATCAAATCTAAATTACCACCGACAAAATAAATTCTAATATCTAAATCTAAAAATTCTTTTAACTGTTGAACTTTTGATAGAGTTTCTTCTGTCATTTGACGGTGTAAATCTGTTGCTTTTTCAGCACCAATAGCTGGAATTAATCTTGTTTTAGTTTTACCAATTTCAGGATAACGAGTAAAAATAATTAGAGATTTTTTAGCAGATAACATGATTAATAATTTTGATTCATAAATTAAAGTTAATAGTAGTAATTTTCTTCAAAGATAAAACTCTGTACAGTTAACGACAAATTTATTTAGATATTCTGAAATTGTAAAGCCGTTTTTTTGACAAAATTAGTCAGGAAATTATTTTCTTTATTTTTCTGAAAAATTAACTGTAATTTCTCTTTAATTTTAGTCATATTTATCGCTTCATTATTATTAGAATCTGTTACCTCGTAATATTCGATTAAACTTAAACCACAAATACGAGTTAAATAAGCCGCACTAATGCCTTGAATAATTCCTCCTGCCACAAAAGTAACAATATTAGTTTTTAAAATAGTAGTTATGGCTTGAGTTGATATTTCTACTATGCCTAATTTAACCATTAATTTTCCTAAAGCAATGGAAATTTCTTGAGCTTGATTTAAGGATAATGACTGTTGATAAATAGTGCTTAAATCCACAATCATTTGAGTATTTATAGCCGCCGTTGCTAATAAATCTAAACTAGAAACAGGATTAGCAAAAGTAGCTGTTGCCACAATAATTTGATAGTTTTCGATTAATGGTAAAGCCTTTTGTTTTCTGATTAAATTTAATGTTTGTTGAATATCTTGTTGTAAATTAATGGCATTTCTATAAGCAGTTAATAATATCAAATTTTCTTTTTCATTATCAACAATATTTTGAAGAGTCTCAGTTAATAATTGACATTCTCCTTCAATAATTTCTTCCCATTCTTTATAATTAGTTTCATCTTCATATTTTTTTATTTTTACTTTCTGTGTTTTTGTAGATATTTTTATCAAATCTTTAGATTCAATAA